>NZ_LNAM01000113.1 GCF_001461035.1 Acetivibrio ethanolgignens
TATATCAAAAATCTGGACGGGGGTGTTCATAATTTATTCATTCATGCGTTTGTCGTGGAAAAGTCAACAAAGATAACGCGGAAGCGTCCCAAATTGGGTACACTTCCGCGTTGATTGCCAGATATAAATATCTAATAAATCATCAGCTGCCGGAAAATAGTCTTAAAATCAAAAGAATTTAATCATTTCCATATCCTCTCTCTTTTAATAACATTGCACATGCTATTTTTTCTTCTCCACTTGAATGTCTATATTTTTCCATTAATTTTTGATCATCATACTTATTATTGCGATCCTTATACTTTAAGATACGCTTATTTCTTTTTTCAGCATCTTCAATTATATGTTTGCCACATGCTACAGCAACCTTACCCATACTGTTAAAAAAACTCATTTTTCATCCTCCCATATAACATTTAAAATTTTCAATTTTTATCAGTTTTACCAAGATGCCTTTATTTCTACACTATACAATTCTCTATCCTGTTTATATACTTTTTTAAGGGGGCTACCTCCTAATAACGTATCTATTCCATCTAAAAAAGTAGTCTTTTCTACATATTCGACTTTAAAAAAACAACCCGCTTTCACCACTCTAACTGAATAATTTTTAAAGCCATCATTCTTTAAATACATTTCTATTTTTTCTCTAATATATTCTGCATCTTCTTTTAACAATCGATACCAATATGTATCTTCTCTTTTACCAGCAATAAGCATATATTTACTAAGTGCTTCAGTAAAATCATCCTTAATCTTACCATCAAAATTGCAAATATAATCATTAGGTATTACTACACGTACCGACTCATTCCCATTTTTTGCTTCATATTGACAACTATTTCTGAAATCTTCATAGTAATAATTAATAGCTTCATCAAAACACTTTTTTTTAATATTTTCCTTATTCAAGCCATCTGCAAAACTCATTTTCTCTTCTCCTTATTTAATATTTCTTATATTTTTTTCTAATAATGACGTAACAGAAATAATTTTATTAAGAGTCTCTCCATCTATTCCAGATACATTATTTAACAAATTATCTCTTTCATCAACTAAAGCTGCTCCCATAGCCTTCCAATCCACAGAAAGAATATCTTCAGATAATTCCCCTCCATTCTTTTCATAATCTAAAGCAGATTGTGCTACTATTTTCACAATATTCCAATTTACTACCCGTAATGGAGTAAAATTAATTGCAATTCCAGCAAAAGTACTTGCCAGCCTTAACATTGCCGCCCACTCATCTTCAGATGTTCCTCTATAAATATCATATAAATCTATAGCATTATTAACTACCTTATCTCGTGCATCATACATTTTTTCTTCAACATGATCTAAAACACTATCCATAGCTTTTTCTACTAAAGACGCATTGGGATTAGTAATTTTTATACTAGGTCGTGTTGTATACAATTCCCTTGCATAATCAGGACCAAATATTTCTACATCTTCTTTTATTTCTTTTATTTCGTCTATCAGCTCTCTCATTGCATCAAAAAGTCCCATAATTATCTCCTTTTAAGTTATTATTGTAATTTTAAAGTTTGCGATTTACAACCCAGCGATGTGGTTGATCTCCACTTCGTCTTGGGCATTTTCCAGGTAATGGTCTTCCTGCACCTTCCTTTTTACAGCTTCTTCTTCCACAATAAGTACACATATACTCTATGGTAATTGTTTTCTTTTGCATAATCGTATTTCTCCCTTCATAAAATAATTATTTCTTTTATTATAAAACATTTTGTTTTAAAACGCAATGTTTTATTCAAAAATATGAAATAATAAAAAAGGAGGTAAACGACAATGTACGAACGCATAAGAAATCTTCGAGAAGATTATGACTTGAAACAAAAAGATTTGGCAGAATATTTGAACTGTACTCAAGTTTCTTACTCTTACTATGAAATTGGAAAACGTGATATTCCAAGCTCTGTTTTAATTCAACTAGCTAAATATTACGGATGCAGTGTTGATTATCTCCTTGGACTAACTGATACTAAAATTCCTTATCCCAGAAAAGATTTCCCTACCAACCAAGACACTTAAATAGCCATTATAAACCTTTATAACAAAAAGAGCTTTTGAAAAATAGATGATTTTCTACTTTTCAAAAGCCCTTTTTTAATAAAAACTACTCCAATATTTTCCGTATATTTTCCTGCACAAACTTCTCCAAACGCTCCAAACGCCACTCCGGGAGATTTAATTTACTATCCCTCTCAAACTGAAAATCCTTCAATTCAATCAGTGCCTTTCTGGTATCCGCAGTCAGGCAGTACTTTGCAGTCTTATAAAAATTCTCTCCAATCCGAGGGCCCTTCAGGGAAAGATACTCCTCCAGCTTTGCAAAATCCTCTTCCTCTGCATAAGGCAGTAAAGACACATTATGATCAAATAAGGGTGCCATATCTACAATTTCCTGTTTCTCATTGTCTACAATGAAACCAAAATTATTTTTATGCCGGTCCTCATTGTAGATAACCGCGTCTACAACGAACATCGTTTTTGCCTGCCCCTCCAATCCCAGACCTTTCATATTTTCAAGGACAGTTAGTACATCCGTATTTCCTGGAAATACGGCATCATAAGGTAGAAAACCATAGCTTTCATTCGTAAAACAATCACATACGGTGCAGAGCTTTCCATTATGAGTTCGTATTCCATAAGGAACAAAATGCTTTGTTATTCTACCTACTAGCTGACTGGCATAAAATTCTGAGTATGGCTCCAGTCCTGCGTTTCTTGTCCCAGAGCTTCCACGCTTTAACATCTTAATCGTATCATTTTCCCGAATCCAACACTTGGCAAAGCTACCATCCGTTCCATATTCCGGTGATGTTGTGCTTAACTGTCTGCCATGAAGTCCACCCTCAAAGGCAGTTTTTGCAATCACCTCATTAAAAGGATGCGTATATAAAGATACTTTCTTCCATTCCAGTGTACTTTCTGCCGGCTTTACCCAAAAGGTGTCAATTAAAGAAAGGGCATGAGTAATATCCAGATATCCTTCCAGTGTATCACAGCCACTTTCCTTTAGCAAAAGCTTCATGTTTTCTCTATGCTTTGGAGCACGCCTATTTGCAATAAATAATGGCAGATTTCGTATCCAAGCTGGCAGTTCCCTCATTTTTTTATCAATTACCGCATTGTCCAAATCTCCAATATGAAATTGTGCAATCTCAACATCTTTATTTAATAGTACATACCTTTTTTTCAATCTCTCCGCTCCTCTCCTGCTAAAATTCTCCCATACCGAATCAATATGTATAGTATACAGGAAAAAAAGGGATTTTACAAGGTAGTCCAATTAGCAAACTTGCACAATGGTTATGCAAAGAATTAAACTGTCTTAAAAAAGACCTGTTAAAAGGGCTGAATCTTGAAAACTCAAGGTTTAGCCCTTCCTTTATCAATATGCCAGCTTCTCCAGCTTTTTTCTATCTAAAAGTGTTACACTTCCTCTGGACACTTCCACCAGTCCTTCATCAGCAAAGTACTTTAGCATTCTGGAAACGACCTCTCTTGCAGAGCCTAAATGCCGTGCCATCATTTCCTGAGTCATCTTAAAGGTATCCTTTCCTTCAATCGCCGACTGTTCTAAAAGAAAGATAGCCAGCCGCTTGTCAAAGCTCATAAAAAGAACCTGCTCCATAACCCACATCAAATCTGACATCCGGGAAGAAAGAAGCTCATTGGTATACTCCGATACCGCCAGAGATTCCTTTTGTACCTCAGAATAAATACTGCTTGGTATCAGATACACCTGGGTATCCTTTTCTGCCTCTACAAAAATATCAAAGCTTATGTTTTTCATAATGCAGGAGGCAGAAAAAATGCAGATATCACGCTCAAAAAGGCGGTAAAGAGTAATCTCTTTTCCACCTTCTGATATGATATAGCTGCGAAGCTGCCCACCTCTTACCACAAAGAGGCCTGAACAGTCATTGGAGCCTGCATGCAGCACATCACCTTTTTTATAATTAACCTCCCGGCAAGAAGCAAGCAGCTTATTTTTCTGCTCCTTTGTTAAGCTCTTCCAGAATGGAAGCATATCCTGAAGCCTCATCTGAATTCTCCTCTTCCTTTCCGGCCCTTAACTGACAGATACACTGGGTCATGGTACCCATTGGGCAATAAGTACACCAGGAACGCGGCCGAAACAAAACCATGGTAATAATTCCAAGCAGAGTAGATGTCAGCATCATACTGTAAAATCCAAAGGCAAACTGAGCCTGCCACACCGGTGCTCCTGAATACGTCCATTCCCATGGAACCTTAAAGGTCCAAAACAGGGTAATAATTTTCTTCATACCTCTGACTCCTGAAAATACCAGCCAGGTTGTATGGAGCATATTAAAAAACATGGTCATAAAAAAGATGAAAAAGCCATAACGAAAGGCTTTACTGTACATCCACGCCGGTGTCTCTTTTCTTCTTGACAGCTTAAGCCTTGTACCAAAAAGCTCCAAAAGCTGACCTCTTCCGCAATACTTATTACAGTATACCTTATTACCACCTATAATTGCAATCCCCAGTGGTACTAAAAAGCAAATCAGTCCCAGCCAGGCAAACATTATATTAAAAAATCCCAAAAATAAATACAAAGCAGATGCTATGTACAGATAATCATTCCAATGCTTCTTTTTCTTCATGTATAACCTCCAGAGAGACTGCGGATGCCGGACAGGTTCTGGTACACAGCCCACAGCCCACACACATTTCACTTATTTGGGCATAAATCCCCTTATAAATCGTAATCGCCTGCTTGGGGCATACATTAGAGCACGCCCCACAGGCCACACATCTTTTCTTGTTTATAATAGCACGTTTTTTCATTGAAACCTCTTATTTTCCAAGCATAGCCATAATTTTGTTCTTAGACTGTACACCAACACTCTTTTCTACGATTTCACCCTTATCAAATACCAGAAGGGTTGGGATACTCATAACGCGGAACTTCGCTGCCAGCTCCTGCTGCTCATCTACATTAATCTTTCCAACCTTGTAGCTTCCATCAGACTCATCTGCAATCTCATCCACTACCGGAGACAGCATCTTACATGGCATACACCAGGATGCCCAAAAATCAATTAATACTGGTACCTCAGATTTTAAAACCTCATTTTCAAAATTCTCTAATGTTATTTCCATAGCCATTTTTCATTCCTCCTAAATACTATTTTCTCAAGTTATGTGTCTATTATAAAACGAAATGCTAACAGTTACCGTAACTAAGTCACACTCTATAACTTTTTTTACGATATAATTATGGTTTACATTTTTGAAGAAATCATTTATGATATGTATGATTAAATTATATACTAAAATTCCCATTGGGTAAATAGAAAGGAAGTAATATTATGTCACAAAATCCAGTAGTAACCATTCAGATAAAGGATGGTGGCTCCATTAAGGTTGAGCTTTATCCTGAAATCGCACCAAATACCGTAAACAACTTTATCTCTCTTGTAAAGAAGGGCTTCTATAATGGTCTTATCTTCCACCGCGTTATCAATGGCTTTATGATTCAGGGAGGCTGTCCTGATGGTAATGGTATGGGCGGCCCTGGCTATTCCATCAAGGGTGAGTTCGCGATGAACCGTTTTGAAAACAACTTAAAGCATACGGCCGGTGTTATCTCTATGGCCCGCTCCCAGATGCCAAACTCCGCAGGCTCCCAGTTCTTCATTATGCATAGGGACGCACCACATCTGGACGGTGCTTATGCCGCTTTTGGCAAGGTTATCGAGGGCATGGAGGTTGTAAATGAAATCGCTGAAACTAAGACCGATTACATGGACAGACCATCCTTTGACCAGGTAATGGAAAGCGTAACGGTAGATACCTTTGGTGTAGAATATCCGGAACCAGAAAAGATGTAAGCAAAAGAAAAACAGTCCTACCCTTCGGTAAGACTGTTTTTTAATTTAGAAATATTTCCGGTTTCCCCAGAGATTACTTTTTTTCAAATCGACATATTCATTATAAGCTTTTTCCAAAATCTGCTTTTCGTTGGAAAATTTCAAAAGATGATATGCTTCATGAAACTTATAGTAACCGGAATCTACAAAATATTCCTCACGTTGTGGTTTACTATAATAACTGTCTGCCATCATTAAATACCAGTGAACATCTTTTATTACTGCATCCAGAGGTGTATTGAAGGTATACTGGCTTTTCCCGATGTATTTGATAATTGCTGCAGACACACCGGTTTCTTCCTTTACCTCACGAAGAGCTGTCTCCTTATACTCTTCTCCTTCTTCTACCGTGCCCTTAGGTAGAACCCAGCCCTCGTACTTATTTCTGTAGTTCTTATACAGTAGCAAAATCTTCCCTCTGAAAATAACCACACCGCCACAGCTCGTTGCTTCAATCATCGCAATGCCTCCTGTTAGTGTGTTATAAAACAAAACCTGAAAATAGTATACACTGTAAAGAGACATTTTTCAACTATTTTAAGTAACTATCAAAAATTTTCCTTGCAATCGGCACGGCATACTCACTTCCTGTACCTGCCCCTTCTACAATAATGCTGACAGCAAGCTGCTTCTCCTTTGTTTTAGCATAACCAATAAACCATGAATGGGAAGCCTTTGTTGAATCAAACTCAGCAGAGCCTGTTTTACCGGCGGCAGTATAACTTCCAGTATTTAAGGCAGTAGCCGTTCCCTCTTCTACTACAGCCTCCATCATATTTTGAAGCTTCTTTGCCTCTGCTTTGGTCATTGGTTCACCAATCAGTGCCGGTTGATACTGCTTTACCACATTTCCTGTGTAGCTTTCAATCCGATCTACCATATACGGCTTCATCATTTTTCCATCATTTGCAATCCCAGCTACAATCATTACATTATGCAGAGGAGTAATCTGGGTATCTCCCTGTCCAATCATCGTCTGTGGAATCTCACTTTTGGAAGACGAACTATTTAATACAAAGCTGCTATGGTTATAAGCAAAATCTACTGGAAGCTTTTTGTTGAATAGAAAGCTCTCGCATAAGCTTTTAAAGGCCTTAACATCCAGCCCCATACCAATATTGGCAAAGGATGCATTACAGGATTTTGCAAAGGATTTCTTTAAATCCTCTTCTCCATGCTTTTTATTTCCATAGCAGTTAATCTTCACATCCTCAAAGGTATCACTTCCATCACAGGTATAGCTGTATTTTACACCACCATTTTCACGAATGTACTCAATGGCTACCAGCGTCTTAAAGGTAGATCCCGGTGGATACAGCCCCTGGGTTGCACGATTTAAAAGAGCTGAATTGTTCTCTGAATCCTCTACCAGGTATTCCCAGTTGGAAACTACTTTGTTTGGGTTATAATCTGGCTTGGATACCATGGCCAGAATCTTTCCTGTGTCTGGTTCCATGACAACAATTGCCCCTTTACGGCTTCCCAATGCCTGATAGGCCACCTTCTGTAGGGAAACATCCAGAGTTGTCACCACATTATCGCCAATATTTTTTTCTCCCTTAAGCTCCTTAAAAAAGGCTGTCAGAGGATTCTCATGGGAGGTTAAAAGCCTTATGTTCTGGGAAAGCTCAACACCTGTTTTTCCCTTATCTGCCCGTCCTACTGCATGGCAGAAAATAGCATCATAAGGATAGGAGCGGTACTCCTCTCCTTTACTATTCGTTTTGGTTTCTGCCAGCACGGTACCATCGGAAGCTTGAATTTCACCGCGGATAACACGCTCTGCCAAAAGCTCCTGCCGCTTATTATATGGATTATTTATGACATTCTGGCTGTCTATTACCATAAAATACACAAAATAACCGATAAGCCCGACAAACAGGAAAGCAAACAGATAGGCTACTATCGCTATTTCATGATTTTTATTGTTTCTATCTTTCTTCATTCCGTCTTACCTCATCCTGATTTAACACATACATCCCCTGAATAATACTGAACAAAAGAACCGTACTTAAAACAGAGCTTCCACCATAGCTTACCAGTGGCAGCGTTACGCCTGTTGATGGAATAAACTTGATTGCTCCACCAATCGTTAAAAATACTTGAAAAATATAAATAACAGATAAACCCAGGGCGGTCAGCTTATAAAAGGTCCGCCGCATTTTCATAGCAATATTAACAAACATGATAAAACAGCTTAAACATACCAGTATCATACAGACTGCAAAAATACCTCCCATTTCCTCTGATATAGCAGAAAAAATAAAATCACTTTCCCGCACTGGAATACTCATAGGAAGCCCTTTTCCAAGCCCCATGCCAAACCAGCCCCCTGTGCCGATTGCAAACAGGGAGCTTGCTACCTGGTAGCCTCCTGTATCAATATCGCTCCATGGATCAAGAAATGCCTGCACCCTTACCCGTACATGGGAAAACAGCTGATAAGCAACTACAGAAACTATAGAAAAGGCTCCTACTCCAGCCACTGTATACATAGGCTGGCTTGTCGCAGCATATAAAACACACATATAAGTTACAAAGAAAATAAAGGCTCCTCCCAGGTCTCTTTCCAGTACCAGAACAAGTACATAGGCAGCAGCAAGCACCGTAATTTTAGCAACCTCTTTAAATTCTGTGCTTTTTGCAAGAAGTGCTGCTATAAAAAATACGAAAATTATCTTAACAAATTCCGATGGCTGTAAGGTTACCGGCCCCAGCTTAATCCAGTTGGAGGCTCCATACTTTTCAATACCAACCCCTGGAATAAATACAGATAAAAGGCAGATAAGACCCAATACAGCATACAGCCACCCCAGCCTGTCAATGTAGCGGAATTTTTCAATAAGAAAAGGTACTACCAGACATATAAGCAAGCCAGCTGCCGCCATAAAGAGCTGTCGCTTTGCCAAAGCAGGTTCCAGCCTTGCCAGCATAATAAAGCTGATGGCAAGAAGCATCTGCATATTATTAAATACCAGTCTCGAAAGATTGCGGTATACAAACCGGTACACAAAAGCTGAGGTTGCAAAAAATACAACCTCCAGACCATAATAAATAAGTAGCTGTGTATCCTGGGTATTCAAAAACAATAACAGATGACAGATTAGGTGGATCAGGTACATAAGAACCTGCTGTTTTCTGTAAATCCGTTTCTGCCGTTCTTTATCCCTGCCCCGGAATACCGTAAAGCAGTAAAGGGTATAAATTGCAAATAAAATAATTATAATATATTTAGAAAGCTGAATAATCAGATTTTCCACGTTATCACCTACTTAACAAGAACTATTCAATTCCTTTACGGAAATGTCCCTTTGTTGTCTCTTTTTCTAAAATACCTTCCTGATTAAAACGAAATACATCCAGAAAAGTATTCAGAATTCTTTCTGTCTCTTCCTTCGTCTCCACCGTAAAGTCTAAGCGAAGTCTTTCAGGAGCAAGGCCTTTCACAGCATCCTTTTCCTTAAGAAGGCTTAATGGCGTACCATCATAAATAATATTATAGCAGTCTTTGCATACGTTTCTCAATAAAAGCTTCTTTCCCTTCCGGTCATACAGCTCTTTAAAGTCTTCCCGCCCCTGGCAGCCATAAACGGTATCAATCATGCACTGGGCAGTAATCATAAGGGGTACATGCCCATATACTATAAGTGTCTTCCCCTGACAGCCAGTCTTTGAAAGCTCTTTACAGTTCTGCTCCACCGAAGCAGTAAGCTCTGTGGCACCAAAGTCCTTATAGGCTGCCTCAGCCTCTTTATTCAGTACATACATACCGGAATCCAGTATTATCTTCTTATCCTCTACCCAGAAAAGCTCCTCAGCATTTCTCACTAAAAATCCTTTGCATTTTTCTGCCATAGCAAGACTTTCTGCAACCCGGTTTCGATTTTTCTCCCTTACAACGTAAGGTAGCGTAAAAATCACTTCTTTTTTTGAAAAATCTATGCCTGACTTACTACATTCCTGATATAGCCCTGCCGTCAGGTAAATCCGATCTGCCCGGGAAGCACAGACCACCTTTGCCTGCTCCTTGGTAAGCACAGAGGCATCTATTTTAAAGCCTTCTTCTTTTGAAGGCTCTCCCTCGAATTGTCTTTCTTCATCCATAATCTGTGCTTTCCTCCGCCATTTGGCAGTCAAGGCTTTCATGAGCTTAAAAAGTCCTTCTCTGCGAAGCTCCTTTAGCCTTCCTATCGGAATAAAAATATCACCCTTAATATCCAGCTTTAAATTCTCTAATGCAAAGCCGGAATCCTGCATCTGCATAATAGCCTTTTTTATCTTTTCTGCTGTCATCGGCTGGCTTTTTGCTTCCTCTGCCACATCCCCGTTGACACAAACAGTAACTAGCTCACCATTTTCACGGGTGCAGGAAAAGGTAAGCTGTATCACTTCTCCAGGAGCGGCAAAAAAATGACCCTCTATTTTTACAGGAACATCCTTTTCCATAAAATCGGTTCCGATTTTATGAAGAAGTCTTTGATTCCGGGTACGAAATACAGACATACCCTGGTAAATCCTGCTGCCAGGCAGAATATTTACCATAAGCTCCTCTCCTGCCTGTGCTCCCTCTTTTAATGTAAATTCATAGACAGAAAGCTCCTTGTTATTGCGAAACTCCAGGATATCCTGTCCATACACCTCTTTTTCTAACCGTATTATAGCATTTCGTTTTCCGGCACGGACTGTGGTTCCCACCTGCACACCACTGTGGTTCGGTCGCTTTACCGACATCATATTTTTCCCATGATACTGGCTATAATAGCCGTTGCTAAAGCCTCCACGGTTATATAAATCCATCAGGGCTGTCTTATCCTCTAAAAATTCCTGGCGATGCTTTTTTAAATATCCCTCATATTCCTCTCTTCCAAGAGCTACATACAAATCTGTATATTTTCCATACAGATATGCCGTAAAGGCAGCATATTCCGACCGTTTCATCCTGCCCTCGATTTTAAAAGAATCAATTCCCGAATCAATAAGCTCTGGTATCAGATCCAGGGTACAGATATCCTTTGGACTCATAAAATAGCCTGTTTTTCCATCAGGCAGACGATACTGCATCCTGCAAGGCTGAGCACATCGGCCCCGATTACCACTTCTTCCTCCAATCATACTGCTTAACAGGCACTGGCCGGAATAGCAGTAGCACAAGGCACCGTGAACAAAGGTCTCAATCTCTAAATCTGTTTCTCTCCGGATATCCCTAAGTTCCTCCAAAGAAAGCTCTCTTGCCGGTACAAAGCGTGTAACACCAAGACTCTTAAGACCATTAGCCCCACGGCTCCCCGTCAGACTCATCTGGGTACTTGCATGAATCGGAAGTTCTGGAAAAGCTTTGTGAATGAAAGACATAACTCCTATATCCTGTACAATTACAGCATCCAGACCATGCTCATAAAAAGGAAGGAGGTAATCGTAAAGCTGCTCCTTTAATTCCTCCTCCTTTAACAGTGTATTTACTGTAAGGTATAATTTTTTATCCCGAATATGGACAAAATCCATTGCCTTCTTTAGATTCTCTACCGATAAATTATCGGCAAAGGCTCTGGCACCAAACTGGCTGCCTCCGATATAGACGGCATCACATCCGGCATTTACAGCTGCCTGCATGCTCTCATAGGAGCCTGCCGGTGCCAATATCTCTACTTTTCTCATAATTCTCCTGTCTATCTATTATTTCTGGAATTTTTATTACTTCGTTCCTTAAGCTCCGTTTCCAGCTGTACAATTTTTTTCTGGTTTTCCACCTGTTCAAACTTTAAAGCCTGTAGTTCCTTTTGTGCAGATTCCAAACGGGACTGCATCGTAATCAGCTCATGCTTGATATCAAAAAGCTCTTCACTGTTTTTCTTATTCTCTGCTGTCAGATTCTCCACATGTGTCTTTGCCTTAAAATAGTCATCTGCAATATTCAGCTCTAAAAGCACATTCTTTGTTTCTGTATCAAGACGGCTAAAGCCTTCCTTCAGCTTGAATTCCTCATGCTTTCCATTGATATAGGCAGCTACAGATTTTAAATAGCTTTCGCTCTCATAACCGCTCATCGTATATTTTTTATTGTTAATTACAACCTCAATATCATTCATCTTTTTCATAGCCGCCAACCCTATCTCCTTCTAAATTCCGAAATGTTTATATGCTAAATCGGTAACCATGCGTCCTCTCGGTGTCCTCTGAAGCAGCCCATTCTGAATTAGATATGGTTCATAAACATCCTCTATCGTACCGGCGTCCTCACCAATCGCTGCCGCCAGAGTATCCAATCCAACCGGACCACCTGCAAACTTCTCCATCATCGTAGTCAATATCTCCCGGTCGATATTATCCAGCCCCAGCTTGTCAACCTCCAGAAGATCCAAAGCAAAATCTGCCACTTCCTTGGTGATATGACCATCATATTTTACCTGGGCAAAATCCCTGACTCGTTTTAAAAGCCGGTTAGCCAGTCTTGGTGTACCACGGGAACGCCGTGCCAGCTCCATAGCACCCTCTTTATCTATCTTTACCTTCAAAACCTGTGCAGACCGTAAAATAATCTGCGTAAGCTCCTGATTTGTATAAAACTCCAGACGATGCACCACCCCAAAACGGTCTCTTAACGGAGCCGTCAGCATACCAGCTCTTGTCGTCGCTCCTACCAGTGTAAACTTTGGAAGATCCAGACGAATGGAACGTGCTCCAGCCCCTTTTCCAATCACAATATCTATGGAAAAGTCCTCCATGGCCGGATATAATACCTCCTCCACCTGCCGGTTCAACCGGTGAATTTCATCTACAAAAAGCAAATCCCCATCCTGCAGATTATTTAAAATTGCCGCCATCTCGCCCGGCTTTTCAATTGCCGGTCCCGAGGTCACCTTTAGATTAACCTCCATCTCATTGGCAATAATCCCTGCAAGTGTTGTCTTTCCAAGCCCTGGTGGCCCATATAAAAGGACGTGATCCAAAGACTCTCCTCTTTGCTTCGCCGCTTCAATATAAACCTTCAGATTCTCCTTTGCCTTGGTCTGACCTATGTAATCACATAAAAGCTTAGGTCTTAGGCTGTTTTCTATTTTATAATCCTCATCCATCAATTCCGTTGTAATAATACGGTTTCCCATAGCCTGTCTCCTGCATCCTGTTTTTTAAATAAAAGAAATATACTTTAAGCTCTGCTTCAAAAGCTCCTCTACCGACATTCCTTCTGTAAGCTCTACCTGCCGCACTGCCTTCAGTGCATCGGTGCTGGTATAGCCAAGAGCTGTCAAAGCCTCCACCGCTTCATTTCTAATATGGTTTCCCGCTTCCCTTGCAGCGTTTTCTCCTGAACCTTTTGACAGCCTCTCTTCAAAAGCATCCGAAAGATTTAACTTATCCTTTAACTCCAGCACCAGCTTAGCAGCTGTTTTCTGTCCGATTCCCGGTGCTTTTGCAATCGTTTTTGTGTCTCCTGCCAATATAGCAAACCGCAAATCATCCGGTGTCATAGCTGACAGGATTCCTAAAGCTCCCTTTGGACCAATTCCGCTTACCGTTATTAAAAGCTTGAAAATCTCCAGGTCATCTCTGGTTAAAAAACCATACAGCTTCATCGCATCCTCCCGGACATAGAGATAGGTATGAATTTTTACCTCTTCCCCCGGTGACGGGAGCTCACTCATCACAGATAATGGTACTCCGATTTCATAACCAATGCCATTTTGCTCTACCACAATTCCATCTGAATAAGTTGTGACAAGCTCACCTTTAATATATGCTATCATGTTACCTTTTTCCTTTCAATCCTCATTTTACATCAGGGTACTGAAAAGATTCAGTACCGGCTGATAGATTTTCCATGTGTTAGGCCGTCTTTTCCATTCCTCATAGGTAACCTCATGACTAATTTCCATTGTTTTTAACAAGTCCTCTTTAATAGTCCCGATTATCGTAGCATCTGCCATCCAGACACCATTTTCATAATGCAGATAAAAGCTTCGATAATCCATGTTAATCGTTCCTACAATGCCACAGTCCTCATTAATAATAGTCTTAGCATGAATAAAGCCCGGCGTATATTCAAAAATTCGCACTCCATTTTTTAAAAGCGGACCATAGTTATAGTTAGTCAGCATTTTTACACTTTTCTTATCAGGAATATTCGGAGTAATGATTCTTACATCCACACCGCTCTTTACAGCCTCTGTCAGGGCATTTTTCATCGAATCCTCAATAACCAGATAGGGTGTCGTAATGTACACGAATTTACTGGCCGAATGTATCATCTGCTGGTAAATGCTTTCAATCGGATTCTCTGGGTTATTGGCTGGTCCATCAGAAATCACATGAGCATATACCTTAGATTCCGGAAACTTTTTCGTTGGCATATATCTTTCATAGGTAACATATTCTTTCTGACTGCATACATCCCACATCTGTAAAAAGGTTACGGTAAGCCCCCATACCGCATCTCCCTTTACTCTTACACCATTATCCTTCCAAACACCAAAGCGTTCTACAATATTAGCATATTCATCCGCCAGGTTAAAACCGCCAGTATAACCAATATTTCCGTCAATTACCATAATTTTCTGGTGACTACGGTAATTCATATACAGCTTTTCTGTATATCGGTGAATCGGGTTAAATACCCTTACCTCAAAGCCCTCTGCCTCCAGATTTTGTTTAAAATATTTTTCCGTACGAAGAGCCGCTCCAAAATCATCATATAAAAATTTAACCTCAACGCCTTCTTCTATTTTCCTTTTTAAAATGCTGTGAATCCTATCCCAGATAGCACCTTCAGCTACAATAAAAAAATTAATTAGAATAAAACGCTCTGCTTTTTCAAGATCTCTAAAAATCACCCGAAAAACATCCTCTCCCATCGGATAGTAAGAAATCTCATTATTTTTATACATCGGGAAGCCTGAGTTTATCATATAATGAGCCATACGTCCCTTATCCGGATACTTCACTTCAAACTCCTCTATAATTCCCGGCTCCTGGTTAAGATACTTAAGCCCCGGCTTCATCCTGGTAATAATCTCCCGCTCAATCTTCTTAGTAGAGCCAGGCTTTCCCCAGAGCATATACATAATATGACCCGCCACTGGCAAAAGCATAGCAATACTGACCCAAGCCAGCTTATAAGACGGACTGCGATTGTCATTAACCAGACTTAAAATAACAATAATACTCAGAAGTTCCAGAACAAAGTAAAAGTATACCGTCAGATTCCGGAGCACAAAAGGTGCCAATCCAATAAATAAAAGCTCTAAAAGCACCAGAAGCCCAACTAGAAGGACCTTTAGAAAGCCGCTTAAATAGCTCTTTACTGTACCTATCATCTCATCCTTTAGTTCGGTTCCTTTTTCAGCCAGCTCTGTTGTTTTGCCAACTAATTCGTTCTTTTTTTCCTTAAAATCGCGTTCCCATTGCTCCATCTTCTTTTCCGGCCTATTTTCTTCCATCTTCTGTCCCCTCCTTTGCTTTCTGTTTTTTCTATCAGCCTCTTTTACGTTTTCTAAGCTCTGTTATAATTGCTTCGCTTCTAGTAGATTTCATGGTAGGGAAGGCACGTAAAAGACGTTTTTCAATGATATTCCTAAGTTCTGCTCTCTTTTCATACTTCTGCATAAAACTGTGAAGCCTTGCCTCGATTTCCTCTTTTTTCTCCAAATGGTTTTCCATTCTTGCACGCATGCTTTCACCAATTGCATGAACAGAAAGACTTTCAAACCGCTCCCTGAGTTCCTCTTTTGTCTCATACAAACGAGTACCTTCCAGATACTCCATAAATTCTTCTCTGAAATTGGAAAGCTCTTCCAGCTTTTTATCCAGCTGCAAAGTATAAATAATAGTTACCGTAAGGTCTGTGCCAAACAGAAGAAAAATAAAATAACCTGCGATTTCTCCTGCCCTTCTTGGAATAGATGCAATTACAGAATTCATAAACGGCTGCAATACATCCATCATAAGCAATGACAAAAATCCCCATAGAAGGGATGCCAGTAAGCATATTCTTCCCTGAAAGTGATATTTATAATTGGAATAGTCCCACCACTTTGCATGAAACAGCTTTTCCATCACATAAGAGGTCAGATATTCCAGCACAGTAGCTACCAGCATACCAATAACAAAAATCAGCACCGGCTCATCCGGAATGCCGGATAAAAACAGATACACAGCCGTTGCTCCTGCTCCATAAATCGGTACAATGGGTCCATTTAAGAACCCCCGGTTTACCCAGGTTTTATGCTGAATGGATACTAATGTGCTTTCATAAATCCAGCCACAAAAGCTATATAAAAAGAAATTATAAACTAAAAAATAGAATTCAAAGCCAAAAAACCTGGCCTCCCACATATAGCTCACTCCAACTCTTATATTACTATTTTTATAGTCTACCATAAAATTCAAAATATGACAAATTAAGTTTTTGTAACTACAAAATATGGCATTTGACGGTTTTTGCTCCTTGTCTTATAATAGATATCAGATTTAGAGAAAGGATAAAATTATGCTTACATTTGAGTCCCCATTCACCCCGGAAGCCAAAGCCTTTGGTCCCTCTGGCTCCCCACCGGAGAAGCTTTTATATTTTGATATAGAAACCACTGGTCTGTCAGCAGATACCAGCAGCCTGTACCTGATTGGCTGCCTGTATTACCGTGATAAATCCTGGTACACAATACAATGGTTCGCAGATGATTACCAGTCAGAAGCGACTCTTTTAACCGCTTTTTTTACTTTTATGGAAGCCTTTGACATTCTGATTCATTATAACGGCACTAGTTTCGATATTCCGTATCTTCAGAAAAAATGTCACCAGCACCGGCTCTCCTTTTCCTTTGATAAAATCCAGAGTCTGGACATTTATAAGGAGCTGACACCCTATAAAAAGCTGCTCCCTCTGCCAAATTTGAAACAAAAAACGGTCGAAAAAGCTCTGGGTATCTGCCGGAAGGATAAATATGACGGTGGCCAGCTGATACAGGTTTATGTAGAATATATCCACAAAAAACTAAAACAAGAAGACGGCTGTGAAACTTGTCTTTCCCTTCTGCTTTTACATAATTGTGAGGATTTACAAGGACTTTTACAAATCAGCAGTCTCCTTCTTCCACCTACAATTTCCTCCTGCAGCGGTAATGTTTTATCCGGAAATGAAATTTCTTTTGAACTTTCTCTCCCCTACCGCCTTCATACTTCTTTTTTATGCAAAAAAAATGCTGTCCAGCTAGCCCTGGAAGGAAATTGTGGCAGGCTTACTCTTTTCCCCCTTGTAGGGGAACTGAGATATTTTTATCCAGATTACAAAAATTACTATTATCTTCCTATGGAGGATACTGCTATCCATAAAAGTGTTGCCACTTATGTAGAAAAGGAATACCGCCAAAAAGCAAAAGCCAGTAATTGCTATACCCGAAGAAAGGGCTGCTTTCTTCCAGTTCCTCCAGGCTTTTTCTTTCCGAAAGAAACTCCTTTATTTTATCAGGAATACAAGGAAAAGACAGCTTGGTTTGAAATAACAGAGGATTTTTTAACAGATTCATTCTGTCTCCTGGCTTACCTGAAGGAATCTCTGAAATAAAAATGACAGAGCCTGTAATAAAGCTCTGTCATTTTTTACTCCCATTTTCTTAATTGCCGCTCTGCAAATAACTCTTCTACAATTCTATGGTATTCTGCCAGCTTATCTGTTTTCTTGATTTTCTTCATATAGGCTTCGCTATCTTCAAAGCTGTGCCCCAGATAAAACCATAGCTCCTTCATCTTATACAGTACGGTTCTATCTCCTGACAGCTCTTCTTCATAATCCTTGCAAAGCCGCTTAAGAAACTGATAAAGCACTTCCTTTTCCATCGGCTTTCCTGTCTTTATTTCCTCCAAAAGACCCGGATTTACCAAAATTCCTCTTCCCAGCATAGTACATTCTATTGCCGGAAGGCTCTGAACCAATTTCCTATAATGCTTTGGTGTGAAAATATCTCCATTGTAGCAAAACTCTGCCTGGCTATTTTCAACAATTCTTTCCAATGGCAACAGATGTACCGGTTTCTTATAAAAATCCTTCTGAACCCTTGGATGAAGAATCAACTCCTCCAGAGGATACCTGTTATAAATTTCCAAAAGCGTGTCAAACTCTTTCTCAGCTTCCATTCCCAGCCGGGTCTTGATAGAAATTTTCATCTCTTCCTTTTGATAAATCTCTTCAAAAACCTTTTCTAAAAAAGCATCCAGTTCCCCAGGATATCCTAAAAATCCGGCACCTTTTTTCTTTGTAATTACAGTTCCAGAAGGACAGCCAAGATTAAAATTAATTTCCTGATAGCCAAATTCCTTTAGCTTTTTTGCAGTATCAATAAAATATTCTGCATTTGCTGTTAAAATCTGCGGAACTACATATTTTCCCTGATTATGCTCCGGCAGAATATCCTTTTTTTCCTTTGTAGTAAAGCATTTCTTCGTATTCGGGGAAATAAATGGTGTAACATATTTGTCCATGCCACCAAAGTAATCTGCCCACGCATTCCGAAAAATGTACCCTGTAATTCCCTCCAGGGGCGCTAAATAAAATTTCATATGTATCCTCTCTCACCAAATTAAAAGCAGTTTAGCGGAGCGTTTTTTATTTGATAGGACGAACCCTCCTATCGAATAAAAAGGCCTCCGGTTTCCCGAAGGCCCTATTTCCCGCATCTTATTCAGCAGAAATAATCTCTTTTTTGTTGTAGCTTCCGCAAGCCTTGCAAACTCTATGAGGCATCATTAACTCGCCGCACTTTGAGCATTTTACCAAGTTTGGAGCAGACATTTTCCAGTTAGCTCTTCTCTTGTCTCTTCTTGCTTTGGAAGATTTATTCTTTGGACAGATTGACATGGTCACACCTCCTTATAATTCTTGAAGATATCTTGGATTACTGACATTCTTGGATCACCTACAAAGGTATCACACTCGCAGGTCTCCTTGTTCAGATTCTTCCCACAGACTGTGCAGATACCCTTACAATCCGGAGAACATAAAACCTGCAGTGGAAACCCAATCAAAATCTCATCAAAGATTAGTAAGTCTAAATCCAGGTTATATCCATCAATATAGTTTAATTCATCCAACTCCTTGATTCTGTCAGCATCCGAATCATTAAAATCCAATTCCTTTGATACCGAAATATCAAAAGGCAGGTTAACTTCCTCAAGGCATCTTCCACATGGAACGCTCAAAACTACCCTTGCATTGGATTCCAGCAGCATCCGCTTCTCACTTAACACCGTAAAGTCAAGCTGGACTGCCGACGCCTCTGTCACAGGATACATTTCTGTTCCAACAGGAACGCTTTTAAGCTCCAGAGGAGCTTCCATGTGCTTTTTTTTCTCTTTTGCGGTCATGATTTCTGATAATAAAATCATCATCCTTGCATACCAACCCTTTCAAAAAAAGGACATATAAACACACTCTTTGTATTATAGCTACTTAGAAAGTATTTGTCAACCTCTTTTTTATCAAAACTCTAAACTAGATTAATGCTACTGTCTCTCTTGCAATAGCCAGCTCCTCATTGGTTGGGATAACATACAGCTTAACCTTAGAGTCATCTGCAGAAATTAAAGCTTCCTCTCCACGGATATTGTTTCTTTCCTCATCAAGTTTTGCTCCCAGATAACCAAGGTAGGAAACAATATTCTTTCTGGTTGTCTTATCATTCTCCCCCAGACCAGCAGTAAAGGCAATGGCATCTACACCATTCATAGCTGCAGTATAAGCACCAATGTATTTTGCTACTCTATATACGAAAGCCTCCAGTGCCAGCTTAGCCAGCTCATTTCCTTCTAAAGCAGCCTTATCCAGATCTCTAAAGTCGCTGGAAACGCCACCAGACATACCTAATACACCAGATTTTTTATTTAATACATTCAGCATCTCACTTACAGTCAGGCCTTCTTTATTTGCAATAAACTCAACAATAGCAGGATCTAAGTCACCACTTCTGGTTCCCATAATAAGACCCTCTAATGGAGTCAGACCCATGCTGGTATCTACACACTTACCATTTACAACGGCAGATACGCTGGCACCATTACCCAGATGACATACGATAACCTTAGAGTTGTTTGCATCCAAGCCACTAATCTCTAAAAGCTTTTTGGAAACAAAGCTGTGGCTGGTTCCATGGAAGCCATAGCGACGAATGCTGTATTTCTCATAATATTCATGAGGAATTGCATACATATATGCCTTCTCCGGCATTGTCTGATGGAAAGCAGTATCAAATACAGCAACCTGAGGAGTACCTGGCATAGCAGCCTCGCAGGCATTGATACCGATTAAGTTTGCAGGATTGTGAAGAGGTCCTAAATCAAAGCAATCCTTGATAACCTTCTTTACATCCTCATTTACAACGATAGAATCACTGTAGTACTTTCCGCCATGCAGAACACGATGTCCTACAGCAGAGATTTCTTTAATATCCTTAATAACGCCTGCCTTTTCATCCACCAGAGCATCCAGTACCAGCTTAACAGCCACCTGATGATCCGGCATTGGCTGCTCAATAACCAGCTTGTCCTTGCCAGCTGGAGAATGAGTCAGCTTTGAGCCTTCGATACCAATTCTTTCACATAAACCCTTTGCCAATACACTTTCATCTTCCATATTGATTAACTGATACTTTAAGGAAGAGCTTCCGCAATTAATAACTAATACGTTCATTTTTTACCTCTTTTTTCTCTAATATTTTCGTTTTCTATTATAAAGCTGCCTGAACAGCTGTAATAGCTACAACACCTACAATATCCTCTGCAGAGCAGCCGCGGGATAAGTCGTTAACCGGCTTTGCGATACCCTGGGTAATTGGGCCATAAGCCTCTGCCTTTGCAAGTCTTTGTACCAGCTTATAGCCGATATTTCCAGCATCCAGATCTGGGAATACCAAGACATTAGCCTTACCTGCAACCTCGCTGCCAGGAGCCTTGGAAGCACCTACAGAAGGAACAATAGCAGCATCTAGCTGGCACTCACCTTCAATCTTATACTGAGGATAGTCAGCCTGGGCAATTTTTGTTGCCTCTACTACCTTATCAACATCCGCATGCTTTGCACTGCCCTTGGTAGAGTGGGAAAGCATAGCTACTAATGGTTCCTCTCCAACTAAAGCCTGGAAGCTCTGTGCAGAGGAGCCTGCGATAGCTGCCAGCTCTTCTGGGTTTGGATTCTGGTTAAGACCACAGTCAGCAAATACAAAGGTTCCATTTGCACCCAGCTCACAGTCTGGAACTACCATGATAAAGAAAGCACTTACCAGCTTGGTCCCAGGTGCTGTCTTTAAAATCTGAAGAGATGGTCTTAAAGTATCTGCGGTAGAATGACATGCACCGGATACCATACCATCTGCATCGCCAGCCTTTACCATAATAACACCATAATATGTATAATCAGTCGTCAGGATTCTGCGTGCCTCCTCTGGTGTCATGCCTTTTTTCTTTCTCAATTCAACAAACAAATCTACATAGGCCTCAAGCTTATCAGAGGTCTCCGGGTCTACAATCTTAGCCTTGGAGATATCCAGATCTCCTGCCAGCTTCTTAACATCTGCTTCCTTACCAATCAGAACTAAGTCAGCAATGTCCTCCTTCTGAATCTGGGCTGCTGCCTGAAGAGTACGGATGTCTTCTGCCTCCGGCAGTACGATAGTCTTTCTGTTCTGTCTTGCTTTTTCTTTAATTCCATTAATAAATCCCAAGTTAAACACTCCTTTTATGATTATTTTACATTCAGATTTATTATAGTCCATATTTTTCACCCATACAAGGGGAAATTTTTATTTATAACATTTTTTAAGATTTATAAATACTTTTAAGTGTGGTATACTTTAAAAAATAAGAATCAAAGGAGGAGCCTTCCATGAAAACCGTAGGATTAATTACCGAATACAATCCCTTCCACAACGGCCACCGCTATCATATCGAAAAGGCCAAGGAGCTGACTGGTGCTGACACAGCTGTCGTTATCATGAGCGGCAATTATGTTCAACGGGGAACTCCTGCCATTATAGATAAGTATACCCGTACTTCCATCGCTCTGGAATACGGTGCTGACCTTGTTTTTGAGCTTCCGCTCTCCTACAGTCTGTCCAGTGCAGAGGGGTTTGCCCGCGGTGCGGTAGAAAGCCTCCATACCCTGGGCTTCATCGACTGTCTTTGCTTTGGCAGTGAAAGCACCAGCCTCTTAGAAATGAAGAAGCTGGCTAAGCTTCTTGCAGAGGAGCCACAGGAGGTTTCTTCACTCCTTAAAGAAAATATTAAAAATGGCATGTCCTATCCAAAGGCCAGGATGACAGCCCTTCTTACCTACCTCGGAAATCCCTCCTCCGAAACGGAAGCCTTGCTCTCAAGCCCTAACACATTATTAGGTCTTGAATATCTAAAGGCTCTCTATCAGCTCGAAAGCCCAATAGAACCCTTTGTACTGCAGCGGACCGGTATGGAATACCATGACAGCTTTCACTCCGGCTCCTCTTTTAACTCTGCAACGGCTCTCCGTAGCTGCATCACTGATTCTGTCAATAAAGAAAAGATTTTTTCACAGTTAAAGAAAAATGTACCGGAGGCTGCTCTTTCCCTTATGGAACGTAAATATCAGGTCTCCTTTCCTATTACAGAAGATGACTTTTCAAGCCTTCTTTACTACAAGCTATTAAGCGAAGATTCCCAGAGCCTTGCTAAATATGCAGATATGAGCTCAGAGCTTGCCTTCCGGATGAAGAATCTGTTAGAGGAATATGAAAGCTTCTCCTCCTATGCTGCTAAAATCAAATCCCGTCAGTACACTCTGACACGGATTTATCGTTGCTTTCTGCATATTCTTCTGGATATGTATGACCTGCCGGACACCCTTCCTTACCTGCGTCTTTTAGGTCTTAAGAGAGAATCCAGTCTCCTCTTAAATAAAAAGAACCTCCATACGGCGGTTCCAATTATTACAAAGCCGGCTGATGCTGTTTCACAGCTACCACCCTCCTCTCTTCCTTACTGGGAGCTTACGGTAAAGGCTACCCGGCTTTACAACCATATTGTCAGCAAAAAGTTTGGAACCCGGTTAAAGGATGATTACCGGGCCCCGATTATTATACGATAATATGAAGCTTTTATATAGAATTCTTATTTAGAAAATTTCCTAATATCCTGTGTATCAGCAAAATAAATTCATCGCTTTCGCTCGCAAAAACCGGAATTTTAGGAAAATCGTTTCTAAAGATGTTATGATTCCTGTCTTTTCAACGGTAGGACAACCCAAGGAGACTGTATATCAGGGTGAACACAAGCTTCGCAAACTTTTGTGCCGCTCTTACAGGCTTTTGAGTAAAACCTAACCGCAGTAATCGGATGTCTGAGGTATGTTCTATCCTTCTTTTATAGAACATACCGAGTTGCAATTACTGCGGTTTTATCGGGACTTTATGAAAAAGCCTGTCTAGAGCGGCTAAAAAGTTTTCGGCTTGTTTTCATCTGATATACAGTCCACCTTGGGTGGTTCTCTCGCGAAAGAGACAGGAAACATTTAATTTTTACTTCTTATTGAATAAAATAATGAGGGTCCGGCATACATTGTATTAATTGCTTTTAAGGAAGTCTGTTATGAAGTCTTTTCGCCAGCTTTTTTCACCCTCTTCTCTTGCCTGTCTTTTTCTTTTACTGCTGCTTTTTATATTTCCCGCAGAGGTTTTGACAGGTGCAAAAAGCGGCTTAAAGCTATGGTTTCAGATTGTTCTTCCTACCCTTCTGCCCTTTTTAATTACTACAAATCTTTGCATGGAGCTTCATATTCCAGAGCTGTTTCCATCTTTTTTTTATCCAGTATTTACTGGCCTTCTATCTGGCTATCCTGTAGGTGCAAAGGCCTGTGCCGATATGCTTCGTACCGGCAGGCTTAGTCAGGTACAGGCTCAATTTTATCTATCCTTTTGTAACAATGCAAGTCCCATGTTCGTATTAAACTACCTGCTTTTACAGTCCCTTTCGATAAAAAGCTCCCTTTGGCTTCCTCTCCTGCTTTTTTACGGATCCACCTTTTTTAGTGGTGGTCTGTTTTATTTGTTTCATTGCAATGCACTAAAAAGTAAAAAAATAAATCCAAAAGGACTTATAAATTCTCTGTCAACAGATGCCAAGGCAAATACTAGCTTTTTCCCAGCCTTGGATACTTCCATTATGACTGGATTTATCATCATCACAAAAATCGGAGGCTATATCCTTCTTTTTTCGATTCTGGCTTCCCTGATATCAGCCTTTCTCCCGATAGCTCCAGTGGCAAAGGGTGTACTGATCGGTTTTCTGGAAATTACAACCGGTATCCGTTATCTGACCGAGCTTTCCCTGCCTAAATCCCTGCTTTCTACCCTGACACTGGCCCTTACTACCTTTGGCGGTTTTTCCAGTGCAGCCCAGACCAATAGTGTGATTTCCGGCTCGGGACTGTCTATCTGGACATACCTGAAATATAAAGCCCTGGCAGCAATCATCTGCACAGGGCTATGTATTCTGGTGTATTTTTTCTAGTCAATATCCTCTAAAAAGGTATCTGCATCAAAATTAAACTCTTCCATATTGAAAGCGTCCTCTTCTCCATCACCCAGCTGTATACCATCGGAATCTTGTACTGCTCCAGCTGCTGGATCCATACCAAGCTCTGCACGATTATTCTGAACCACAGTAAGGCTATCCTTAAGCATCTGGGTAAGTCCCTGATAGTGGTTCATTGCTCCCTCATAAGCAGTAGATAAGGCTTGCTCTGCATTGGAAAGAAGATCATTGGTGTAAGAAAGAGCTCCCATGCGAATCTGGTCTGCCTCTGCATTTGCCTCTTCTAAAATTCTCCTGGCCTCCTCTGTCGCCTGTGTGACAACCTGGTTTGCCTGTTCAAAGGCCTGCTGCATAATCTCTGACTCATTCACCAATGCCTCAGAACGCTTTTTCGTCTCTTCAATGATATTCGCAGCCCTTTCCTCTGCATCAGCCATAATGGCTTCTCTATTCTGTAATACCTTCCGGTATCTCTTGATTTCATCTGGTGTACGAAGACGAAGCTCGTCCAATAAATCATACAGCTCATCCTTCGGCACAATTACCTTATTACTGGATAATGGCTGTGGTCTGCAGCCTTCAATAAATTCATAAATATCCTCTATTGACTGCTCTATTCTGCTGGTACCCATACATACAACTCCTATCTCTTATTTGCTTTTTCTTTTAATTTATACGCAACCGCTTCCGGTACAAATTTTGTTACATCTCCATGGTACATTGCAATTTCCTTTACAATGCTGGAGCTTAAATACGCATACTGCGTACTTGTGGTAAGATAAATCGTATCCACTCTCGGATTCAGGGCATGATTCATCTGAGCAATCTGAATCTCATATTCAAAGTCAGTAACCGCCCGAAGTCCTCTTACAATGGCATCTGCACCGATTACTTCTACATATTCTGCCAAAAGACCATCAAAGGAATCAACTACAACGTTGGTAATATCCTTTGTAACCTCACGAATCAATTCCACTCTTTCCTCGGCAGTGAACATGGATTTTTTAGCACTGTTATTTAATACGCCAATATAGAGCTTATCAAACAGCTTTGCAGAACGTTCAATAATATCCAGATGACCGAAGGTAACTGGATCAAAACTTCCAGGGTAAACACCAATTTTCATAATTTCCTCCATTCTATACAAGGCAGTTTCAGCTTAGCCTCACAAAGATATGCTTGTTGGTTTTATACTCTTTTACCTTCTCAATGATAAATCCCAATTCTTCCACATCATCAATTGTTGTTTCTAAAGAAGCCTCAAAAATAATAAGGCTTTCCTCCGTTATTAATTGACTGTTTTTTAAGTAAGCAAGTACCCTTTTTTCAAAATCCTGTCTGTAGGGTGGATCCATAAATACGATGTCAAAGGCCTTTTTCCCTTCTAGGAAGGCAAAAGCTGACATAATATCCATTGGCACCACCTGTGCCTTAGACTCCAGCCTTGTTTTTTTTAAATTTTCCCTGATACACTCTAAAGCCTTTTTATCCTGCTCTACAAAAACGCACTCTCCAGCCCCACGGCTTAATGCCTCAATACCAATAGCACCGCTGCCACTAAAAAGATCCAGAAATCTGCAGTCACACAGCTCACTTTGTAACATATTGAATAAGGTTTCCTTTATACGATCTGTCGTGGGCCTTGTAAAAAGCCCCGGCGGTGTAATTAAGGGGATTCTTCTTGCCGTTCCTGCAATAACTCTCATAGTAACCTCACTCTATCTAAAAATCTTCAATCATCTTCAAGTATATTGCAAACCCACCAATATTTCAATAGAAAAAAGAAAAAAAGAGTGGGGAAATTTACCATTTCCCCACCCAAAGTCTTCGGACCTACTGTCCAACCATTTTCTTTTCCTGTTCAGCAATCATTTTCTTTACCATCATACCGCCAACACTACCGTTCTGACGTGCTGTCAAATCGCCATTGTAGCCCTGTTTTAACGGTACTCCGATTTCAGATGCTACCTCAAACTTAAACTTGTCCATAGCAGCCTTTGCTTCAGGAACCTCAACTCTGTTTTTACTAGCCATAATAAACTCCTCCATTTCTTATCTGGAAACTATCTCTCCTTCTCCAGATAATTGATTTTGTTGTTTGTTACGTCCTTAGTATCTGTGGTCCCACACTTTTTTACACATGAAATGGTTTCCAGAATATTTAAAAATTACATTTTTCAACGTCCTCAAAAAGCACCTGCTTTAACTGCTCCAATGTTGGTGCTTCATAGGTAACAATTCGATTGGCTTGATTTACCATGATTTTTTCAAAAAGATTGCGGATACCTCGGGCATTGCCAAAACACCGAAAATCCTCTCTTTCAAATTCTTCCAATCTTTTTCTTACATAATACACAGCCTTTTTATCCAGCTCAACTCCTGCCTTAACTGCCATTACACTTAAAATGTCAAGAAGTTCTTCTATCGTATAATCTGCAAAATCAATAAATTTATTAAAGCGGGAAACCAGTCCGGTATTTGATGCTAAAAACTCCTTCATTTCTTTACGGTAGCCTGCTACAATCACAACCAGGTCATCGCGGTGGTCCTCCATAACCTTTACCAGCGTATCAATAGCTTCTCCACCAAAATCATTTTGCACACCGCCGGTTAGAGCATATGCCTCATCAATAAAAAGGACACCTCCGATTGCCTTTTCACAGACCTCCTTTACCTTAATGGCTGTCTGTCCTACATAACCAGCTACCAATCCAGAGCGGTCTGTTTCTACCAGAGTACCCTTAGATAAAATTCCCAGCTCCTTATAAATCTTAGCCACCAGACGAGCAACGGTTGTCTTTCCCGTCCCTGGTTCTCCGGTAAATACCATATGGTAAGACATCTCCATCGCTGGCATATGAAAGCTTTCCCTCATTTTCCGCACCTTAATCAGATTAATCAGGGAATTGATTTCCATTTTTACCTCTTTTAAGCCTACCAAAGCATTTAGCTCTGCCAGATATTCCTCCAGCCGGGAAGCTTCTTTCTCCTCGGCCTCTTCCTTTGGAGCAGCTCTTTTTTCTTCCTGTATCGGCTCTTCTGCTTCTGACTTTTCCATCTGATACAGCTGGCTTAAGGCACCAGCAGATATCTCTGCCTTCTGCTGCCGTTCCTCTTCCTTTATTTTTTGCAGTTCACATTCAAAGCGGTCACTGCTTATCTTTCGGAACATATATCTTGGATTGATAAGCTCCTGCACTCTATTCTGATTAAGAAAGGCGGAAACCGTTTCATAATACCTCTGGATAAAGCCATTGCTTTCATTGTTCCTCTTATTGTCCAAATTCGCCATACTCAAAAGAATATTTAAAAAATTGTCGAAAAAGTAGGCTGAAATATCTGATTCCTGCTCTGTATCCCGGACACCGCACAGCTGCAAAAGAATCGGAGGTGAATTCAATGCCGCCTTTAGCTTTTTTGAAATTTCATCATTTTTCTCTTCCCAAAGGTTCAAATCAATCATATTATGCTTCGGAATCTCCTGAATAAATTCCTTTTCCTTTTCCTCCAGGCGGTTGCATTCCATAGCAAAGCTGATTAGCACTGCCTGCAGATATAAATCCAAAAACTCCTGCACAGAATGCTTTAGCACCTGCTGTGGCTGTTTCCAATACCCCTCTTCGTCCAAAAGACTACAATAAGCTGTCAGCCGCTCGTAGTTCTTTCTTGCAAGATCAATCAGCGTATCATTCGAATATGACGCCATCCTTTCTCCTCCTCCCATAAGCTTCTATAAGCTTAAATCTGTTCCATAAGCCAGAAGCTTATTTTTAAGGCCTGTATGTTTTTTTAGCATCAGCCCAATATCCTTTTCACTAACCCTTCCGGCAGCCAAAGCTGCTTCCTTTAAAATTGCCGCATCATTAAATATATCTGCCATCTTAAACTCCAGCATACCGCTCTGGCGGATTCCAAAAAGATCTCCTGGTCCCCGAAGCTTCAAATCCTCACCAGCGATAAAAAATCCATCATTCGACTGATTCATAATTTCCAGCCGTTTTTTTGTTTCCCTATTTTCAGCATTACTCATTAAAATACAGTAAGACTGATCCTTTCCTCTTCCAACACGGCCACGCAGCTGATGCAGCTGTGCCAGTCCAAAGCGTTCTGCATTCTCAATCATCATTACCGTTGCGTTTTTTACATCTACACCAACCTCAACAACGGTCGTAGATACCAAAACCTGTATCTCCCCAGAAGCAAAGCGTTCCATAATTTCGTTTTTTTCCTTCGGTTTCATCTTCCCATGAAGATATTCTACCACAAGATAAGGCGGCAGCATAGTCCTTAAATTTTCTGTATAATCAATTACATTTTCTGCCTCAATATTTTCACTTTCCTCTACCATTGGACAGATAATATAAGCCTGATGCCCCTTTGCAGTCTCTTTTTCAATAAACTTGTAGGCCGTAGGCCTGTAATTTTCATTCACAACACAGTTTTTAATTGGCAACCGATTGGCTGGAAGCTCATCAAGAACAGACAAATCCAAATCACCATAAAGGATAATAGCCAGAGTTCTCGGTATTGGTGTTGCACTCATAACCAGAATGTGCGGCTCCTCTCCCTTTTCAGCCAGCTGCTGCCGCTGCCGTACACCAAATCGGTGCTGTTCATCGGTAATTACCAGCCCCAGCCTTTTATATTCGACCTTTTCCTGAATCAAAGCATGGGTTCCGATTACAATATCAATATTCTGCTCCCTAATTCCTTCATATACCGTCCTTTTCTCTTTTGCCGTCATAGAGCCGCACAGCAGACCTATATGTACTCCAAAGGGTTCTAAGGCATGTTTTACATTTTCAAAATGCTGCTGTGCTAAAACCTCTGTCGGAACCATCAGGGCCCCCTGAAAGCCATTTTTTACTGCCATTAAAAGAGCCAGAATGGCCAGAATCGTTTTTCCAGAACCTACATCTCCCTGAATCAAGCGGTTAGCCACCGTTCCACTCTGAAAATCCTGCTGCAAGTCCTGCCATACCTTTTTCTGAGCATTCGTAAGCTGGTACGGAAGAGAACCAACAAGCCTCCGACATTCTTCTACTGGTTTCATAACAAAGCTGCTTACTTTTTTTTCCTTTTGTGTTTTCAGCTGATTCATCGCCAGGGAAAAAAGGAAAAATTCATCGAAAACGATTCTTCTTCGTGCCGCAAGCATCGTTTGTTCTCCCTTTGGAAAATGAATCTCCTTAAGGGCAGCCTTTCTATCCATCAGATTGTAATCCCGACGAAGCTCGTAAGGAAGATAGTCCCCCGTTAAATCCGTTTCCTTTAGAGCCTGTCCCACTGCCTTTGTGACCGCATGATTGGTAAGCCCCTGCGTCAAGGGGTAAATAGGCTGTAAAAGATTTTTTCTGTTAAAATACTCTTCTTTTGTAAGAATTTTAGGCTGTTCCATCGTAAGGCTGCCATTTTTACGGGAAATCATGCCACGGAACAGATATTTTACTCCCGGCTTCAGGGTATTCTTTAAAAAAGGCATATTAAACCAGGTAAGCATAATATCACCACTCCCGTCCCGAACACGACAGGTAAGAATTGTAAGACCTCTCACACGACGAAGAACCGGTGCAGCCACTAAAGATGCCTCGATTACCGCAGTTTCACCAATTTTCAGCTGGGCTACGGAAAGTATTTCTCCATAGGTCTCATAGCCTCTTGGATAATGCTCTAAAAGCTCCTCTATTGTAAAAATATTTAATTTTGCAAACAGCTTTTCCGTCTTTTCACCAATTCCTTTTACCACATCTATGCGGTCTGTCAGCTCCATTCTTCTATTCCTTTCCTACCAAAAATTCTCTGTTCGAAAAAAAGCTGCTGCAAACTTTCCTTTGCAGCAGCTTTCTCTTACGTTGTCTATTCTACTGATAATACATAGTAATAAATTGGCTGTCCGCCCTGATTTACTTCTACTTCAAGCTCTGGATATTTTTTTTCAATTAGCTCTGCCAGCTCCTCTGCCTGTACCTCATCTACATCTGAGCCATAATACAGACTAACAAGCTCAGAATCCTCTTCCACCAGGCAGTCAATCAGCTCTAAAGTTGTATCCTTCATATCCTGGCCTACCGCTAAAATACCGGAATCACCAATACCCATGAAGTCATTTTCCTTGATGGTCTTTCCATCAATACTGGTATCCCTGACTGCATAAGTCACCTGACCAGACTTAATACCGCCCATAGCATCCAACATTCGCTTTTTATTTTCTTCGATTGGCTTCTCTGCGATAAAGTTGATGATAGCAGCAATACCCTGTGGCACAGTCTTAGAAGGAATCACAATAATATTTTTATCCTTTGTCAGATGCATCGCCTGCTCTGCTGCAAGAATAATATTCTTATTATTTGGGAAAATGAAAATATTATTTGCATTTACTGCTTCAATGGCTGTCAGCATATCATCCGTACTTGGGTTCATGGTCTGACCACCCTCAATAATATAGTCTACACCAAGTCCCTTGAAGATTTCATTGATTCCCTCTCCAATAGATACACTGATAAATCCGGTTTCCTTTCTTGGCTCCTCCCTTTGGGTCTGCCCAGCCTCGGCCTGTTTTGCCGCCGCCTTTTCTGCTTCACGGATTACCTTTTCATTATGCTCTTCCCGCATATTGTCAATCTTCATATTTGTCAAAGAACCATAGGTCAAGGCTCTCTGAATTGCAAGTCCCGGATCGTTCGTGTGTACATGTACTTTTACAACATCATCATCCGATACTACTACAATAGAATCACCGATAGACTCTAAATATGCCTTAAATGCCAGCTCTGTCTCTGCTGTATATTCCTTTTCCAGCATAATGATAAATTCGGTACAATATCCAAATTTGATATCTGCAGTAGATACCTCTCCACTGCTTACAGTTGCACCAATCGTCTTTGCAGGTGCAGCCTCAAAAACTACCTCTTTGCCAAGAAGTGCATCATAAGCTCCCTGAAGTACAGTCAAAAGTCCCTGTCCACCGGAATCTACAACGCCTGCCTCCTTTAATACCGGAAGCATCTCCGGTGTCTTAGAAAGCACTTCCTCCATATATTTTAATACTTCATCACAAAAATAGACCAAATCATCTGTCTGTTCTGCCATTTCTGCTGCCTTCTTTGCTCCACCCTTTGCTACGGTAAGAATGGTTCCCTCTTTCGGCTTCATAACTGCCTTGTATGCAGTCTCTACCGCACGTTCAAAGGCACGGCTCATAATTTCTACATTAATGGTATCATATTCCTTGATTTCTTTGGTAAAGCCCCGAAACAGCTGAGATAAAATGACACCTGAATTTCCTCTTGCACCACGCAGAGAGCCACTGGAAATCGCCTTTGCAAGAACCGGAATAGCAGGTTCTGTAATAGCACTGACTTCCTTTGCAGCCGCCATAATTGTAAGTGTCATATTCGTTCCGGTATCTCCATCGGGCACCGGGAAAACATTCAGCTCATTAATATATTCTTTTTTCGCCTCAATATTCTTTGCTCCTGCCAAAAACATCTTCTGAAGCATCTTACCATCAATTGTTTGTATAACCACTGGTTGTTCCTCCTTAAAAGTAAATCCTTGGCAAAGCCTAATCTACTACTCTAACGCCTTCTACTAAAATATTAATCTTTTCAACCGCTAAACCGGTAAATTCCTCTACCTTGTATTTCACGTTGCTGATTAAATTTTCTGCTACTGCCGAAATACTTACTCCATAGACTACAATAATGTGTAAATCAATCCATATTTTATTTCCCTCTATTACAACATTTACACCATGGCTAATACTTTCCCTTTTTAACAGCTTAACAAGGCCATCCTTCATATTTACAGATGCCATGCCTACTACACCGAAGCACTCCACTGCTGCTGAACCGGCATATTGAGCCAGAACTTCGCCATCAATCAGGATGTCGCCCATATTTGTACTCATATGTCCTTTCATATTAACCAACCTCCACATATATATTTATTGTCATTATTATACCCTTTTTTCCGAAAAAAAGAAATACATAAATCTAATTTGCATATAATATTTTATAGAACCATTAGGAGGGATTTCCTTGAAGCATCTGATTGGATTCATTCTCCTCTGGATTGCCTTTGGTATGCTTATCATGCTCTTCATTCGGAATGGCATTCTCTGCCTATTCATTATTATTTTTTGTCTGTTGCTCGGGTATTATTTATTTTCTTCCTGCTAAAAAAGGGTGTAAAAAGAGTCATTCTGCCTCTTTTTGACACCCTCATGTCTAACCTGCTTTTCCTGATTAAGCACGCTCTACAAGTCCGGATCTTAAGCAAGAAGTACAAACATACATCTTCTTAGCTCCTCCATTTGTCTTAACCTTAACGGACTTTACGTTAGATTTCCACATCTTGTTGTTTCTTCTATGTGAGTGACTTACCTGAATTCCAAAGTGAGCACCTTTTTCACAAATTGCACATTTAGCCATTGAAACGCACCTCCTTAGCCATATATTGTATGGATTCCATACATCAAACAAAAACATTCTATCAAAAACTTTCCAAGAATGCAAGTCTTTTTTCATTTTTTTTCAATTATTCTTTGTCATTCTCTGGGCTTACAATATTTTCTACTGTTTTTGCTACTTCTGGATTCTCCATTGTCGTATCCTTCTTTGTAAATTTATTCACCAAGTCCGGCACCATATCAAGCACCTTGGTCACGGCATCCTGGTTCTTTACATTTACTAGCTTAGTACAGCCGTCTTTAATAACCAACACTGAGCTTGGTGTCATCCTTCCACCCATACCGCCGCCGCTGTTCTGCTTTGCATTCTCTACAAAGGCACCAGCACCGACACCAAAGGATACGTCTACCAAAGGAAGAACAATCGTACCATCATCAAATTTAATCACATCTCCCACCACCGTCTTAGTAGTCAGAAAAGCATCCATTCCTTTAAATAAAGACTCAACATTTGCGTTAAAAGTATTATTATCTGCCATTTATAAATCCTCCTTTATGTTTTTAATATTTTTTATCAGCCGCCGTACATCTTTATCTAGTACTACTGTAATACAAATCCTTAAAAATGTAAATAGACGGATTCTTCCTACGATAAAAAGTTCCCCCATAAATACAGCCTGGGTAAAATCCGGATAAAGCTGGAGCTTATCGCCATAAAAGCCATATAGCACCGCCAAGGCACCAGTAAGCTCACCGGTGGTACACGGATCCCCGCTACCAAACCAGATGGTTCCCTCCACCTTTTTGGGAAGCAGTGCTTTTAGCATAGCTACTGCTTTTTGCAATATAACCTTGATAGCTGCCTTATTTTCCTGCCAGAACTGCTTTACCACTTCTACAGCCTTGACTATGTTCCACTTCTTTTTTTCTGTTTTTATCTTTTGCTTCTTCAGCGGCTTTGGCTCTTCTGCCCGCTTTTCCATCGTAATAACCTCAGCCGGAGGCTCCTCTTTTACCTCTTCAGGCACCACTCCGACTTCCGAAGCTATCTTCTCTGCCTCTTGCTTTACCACTTCCACACTTTCCTCAACAGTTTCCTTCACATCCTCTTCCAGCAAGGAAAATCTGGTTATTGGAATTCCAAAAATGCGGAATACTACCTTTAATTTTTCATTTTCATAAAGAAATGAAGCATGAATTAAATGCCAAAGCCAGCTTACCTGTCCTTTAGCATACATATCCTCTTTCTTTCTTCCATAGACCCGGTAGCGTACCGGTACGAATAACACCAGTAAAAGAAGTAAAAGGATAAACGCCAGGATAATTCCTATTATACTCAGTAAAATCCATAGTATCCGTAATATCGCTCTCACCTATCCAATCCGAAATATTCTTTTACATCAAGAGTTCCTAATGCCTTCAGCATGTCCTCCACCATTTCCTGTACCAAAAGCTCTGCTCCATACTGGCTTTTTGCAAGTCCCAAAACTATCAGCTCCCTGCTTTTATAGTATCGGAACAAAAGCTCATTGCAGCCGATGATATCAAACAGATTGTCTGGATTAGAAGCAGCACAGACACAGTATAAATCCAGAGTAAGCTTTCCCTGTTCTACCTTCCTCTTCCATTTATCCGGCTTCTTTCCAACCTCTTCGTCCATATACAGTCTTTCACACCATTTTATCATACTCTCATCCTTCCATTATATGATAAATCAGCTTCATCGACATTGTCTTTTCTGCGGTATCATGACACTGCTCCAGTGAATTCTGTATATATTCCATAACCTCCTTTGAGGATTCAAAAAATACAGGAAGCTTACTTAAAGTATTAGCCATAATTGCCCGGTTAATCAGCATAGAATTTTTAGAAAACAACTCTTTCAATTCCTCTGTCAGTTTATCAGCCTCTTCCATAGCCAGGGCACTGTCTACGGTTATCTCCTGACTTTCAAAATCAAAATTCATAAAAAGACTGTCTGTTCCCAGAGCCTGAACCATCATAAGCTCCCGTACTCCTTCTTCCTCCAGGTCTGCTGCAAATAATCCGCCCTCCAGGCATCCCTCCTCAGAAAGAAGTCTCTCCTGACAGCCCTCCAATGCCACAAGCTCCTTTTGTGCCTCTTCAAAGCAGTTCTTCTGAGAAGCCGTAAGAAGCCTCTCTATCTCCGGCTTCATCCATCCCTTTCCAGCTTCCATACCCTTTAAAAGAAATACCGCGTAAATATGATTTACAGCCTCCGCAAAAAGCATACAACGATCCATTTCTTGCATCAGGGCATCTCCTGTCTTTTCAAGAAGTGCTTCTGCCTGTCCATGCTCTTCCTTTGTCATAGCCGTAAAATCCAGACTCCCAACTTTTCTGGCTGTATCTGTATATTCGGTATAAAAGGTGCCTTCTTTCTTTGGATGGTACAGCATACTGCTTGTCCGCAGCATATACAGCATCGAATCCAAAGAAGATTTATCAGCTCCTTTATAGATTGACAATCCATCCCGAATCCGTTCAAAGTATTTCCCCTTTGTCATCCGTACCGGCAGCTGGCTAATGACCTCTTTAATCAATTCATTGATTATCATATTGTCCCTGGAGGAAAAAATATACTCCATCGTTTTCTGTATAAAAGCCTCTTCATCCAGCTGCTCTATCTTCTCTGCAAAGCGAAGCTCAATCCGATTCAGAGCATACTGATAAATCTCCAGCTGGTCTACACAGGCCGTCAAAACATCAACTCTATCCTCCAGCTCCTGTCTGGCTTTAGAAAGCTCCTCTGTTATATCCGAGACTGCAACCCTTTTATCAACCAATGCCTCTACAGCTCTGTCTATAGTTTCCATAAAAGCTCCTGCTGCCTGTGTTTCTTTTAAATTGTAATATTCCATCGCTCCAAAAAGAAGCATTTTTTCATAATAGCAGCGAGCCAGCTCTTCCTTTTTCAATCCTTTCATACCCTATCCTTCCTATTCTTCAGAAAATCCCTTTGCTTCGCTTATAATATATAAAGGCCGGTTCTTCGTTTCCTCATAAATTCTGCCTACATATTCTCCGGTTACGCTCTGAAGTATCAAAGAAACTCCATTGAAAAAAAGCATAACGGCAATTAAAGAAGCCCAGCCAGGAACTGTTGTGTTGGTAAACAGCTTCTGACATATGATTACTACCAGATAGACAAAGCTTACAAAAGAAAGCCCCATTCCTACAAAACCAGCAATCCGCAGCGGCTTATAGGAAAATGACATTGTCGCATCTACCGCCAGCTTTACCATTTTTTTTAACGGATACTTCGTTTCCCCTGCAAACCGCTCCTGCCGAACATATTCTACAGCTGTCTGCTTAAATCCGACCCAGCTTACAAGCCCACGGACGTAACGGTTCTTTTCCGTCAGCCCTTTCATCACATCACATACTTTTCTGTCAATCAGACGGAAATCACCGGTATCCACTGGTATGTCTACAGTTGTCATATGATTTAAAAAGCGGTAAAAGGCTTTTGCTGTCACCTTTTTTAACCAGGTCTCACCCTTTCTCTGCAAACGCTTTCCATAAACAACATCATAGCCCTGTTTCCATTTTTCAATCATCTTAAGAATAACCTCCGGCGGGTCCTGGAGGTCCGCATCAATAATCACTACAGCCTGTCCAGCCGCATAATCCATTCCCGCAGACACCGCCGTCTGGTGACCAAAGTTTCTGGAAAAATGAAGCACTTTTACTCTGGCATCCTGTTCTGCCAGGGCATTTAATAGCTCTGGCGTTTTGTCCCGGCTTCCATCATTGATAAAAATCAGTTCATATTCACCACCAGCGCGTTCCATAACCTCTGTTAAACGCCGACAGCTCTCCTCTATCACCAGCTCCTCATTATAAGCCGGCACAATTACTGAATATCGTATCATATCCTACTCTCCCTGCAAAGCATCTTAATTTATAACAGCACCCAGCTTCCAAACCATCGAAGAAAATTATCTACATACCAGGTAGATACCGGGAATCCGGATAACACCGGATAAAACATTACAAATAGAAATGCGGCCAGTCCTGTATAAATGCAGATACCCAGCTCTATCTTCGGCCATTTCTTCCACAACAAAAACATACAATAGCCTATCATCAGCGTAACAAAAGGTACGCTTGGGAAATAATGGTAGATAAAAGTAATTCTTCTGACAAATATCCAAGGAATGTACTGAGCCAAATATGCAGCTACAAGAAATCCTGCTTTTTTATCCTTCTTCTTTACTGCCCGGTACAGCAAATAGAAAAATGCCGGTATTCCAGCCCACCAGACAAGAGGATTGCCAAAAGCACTGATGCCCTCCTTTACGGTCTCTGTCACAGTACCGGAATAATACCAGATTGGGCGGTACATAATTGGCCATTGATACCACCAGGAGGAATAAGGATGGGTTGCGTCTATTTCTGTATGATAGCTAAACATCGTTTCCTGGTTCTTAAGCATCTTTGCAATCAAACCGGTATTCTGGTTATCCACAAACGGAATATAGGATAATGTATAAATCAAAGCTGGAATTGCCACAAAAAATATCAGGCAAAAGGCAAGAGTCTTTATAACATAGGAAAGGCTTCTGTCCTTTTTCCACCGCAGATAGAGCGTAGCAAAAAATATTACTCCAAGTCCAACTCCAGCGTAGGCTCCTGTCCATTTACTTGCTACGCCAAAGCCCATACTGATACCAGAAAGTCCCAGAGGCACTAAGGTCCTTGCAAGAGTTTCCCCATTTTGACTCCGCTTACAGTAGCAGTACATAAAATAGTACATCAGAATAATAAAAAAGGTTACAAATACGTCAATCGTAGCAATCCTGGTCTGCGTAAAATGCATAAAATCAAAGGCAAACAGAATCGTTGTGCATACTGTAAGAAAATATTCCTTTACTATCCGTTTTGCAAACAAATAAATAAACGGAAGCATAGCAATACCAAAGAGCGTCCCTGCAATTCTCCATCCAAAGGGATTCATGCCAAAAGCACGGATTCCACAGGAAATGAACAGCTTGCCAAGAGGTGGATGGGTATTTTCATAGCTGTAAAGACCATGAATATATTCATACGCCGTTCTGGCATGATATACCTCATCAAAATAAGTGCTGTTCAGATAGGTCTTTCTTCCGGTATAAAGCTCTGTTTCGTCAAAAAGCTTTGCTACATCTGTAGAATTCACTTTTTTCGGCGTTATAGCCTTTCCATTCTCATCAATAAAAACAATTTCTCCAATGGAAGCCTTATCATCCAGGAAAACAAGCCTTACATATCTGACATCCCTATTTATTTCAATGCTACCCCAGGAAAAGACCTTTTCAAGTACCAAATCCTCCTCTATCGGACGATAAGGACCATCCTCACTGACAGACGTTTCCATAGAAATCTTCCTGTCATGATAACAGCCCAGGTAATAGTCCATCTTTTGGATATGCGATACCTCTCCTAAATCCAGTACTACCTGTTCGTAACACTCCGATATTTCATAAAAGCTCTCTGGAGCCTGTCTATCTCCCAGGTGAAAAAAAGCAATCACACTGTAAAAAAACATAATTACTCCCAGAGCAATATAATCTCGTTTTTTCATCTTCATTCTCCAACTACTACAATAAGGAGCTGCCAAAAGACAGCCCCTTTTTAATTAATGCTTGTGTACATGCTCATGAGTAAACAAGTGCTCCATGCAGTACTCATAATTTCCGTCACATTTTGAGCAGAAACGGAATTCCAGATTTTCATCATCCAATTCTGTCCTGCCGCAAACAGCACACTTATGCCTTGTAATCCCCTTTGCCTGATGTACTTCTCTTTTATAGGCAGCTCTCCGCTTCACCTGTTTTGGTGACATTCTACGATAATTGCGGCTGCTGAAAAAAAACATAAGGAAGTTACCTGTAGCTACAATCAATGCAATTGCCATCGGATAAGCCCCACTAATTAAGCATGCAATAATATTGTAAGCCAACAGTGCCCCATACAGATAACCCAGCCATTTTATCTTCAGCGGGATAAAGAACATAAAAAGCACCTGTACATTTGGGAAAAGCACTGCTACTGCTAAAAACATCGTCTGATTAATATAACCAAGTCCTGCCGGATAGCTTACACCAAAAGCAAAATAAATAATGGCTGCAGCCACAATATTCAAAAGAAAGCCTGACATATAATACATATTAAACCGGAAAGAACCCCATACATTTTCCAGAGAGCTTCCAATCCAGTAATAGAAATAAAGCTCCAGGCAGTAAAGCAACATACTAATTGGGTTTACAAATCCAATGCCGGCAGAGAGCCCCGGCTGCAGAATATAGGTAAACAGTCTCCATATCTGCCCCTGAAAAATCTTATCAAAGTCAAGACAGAGCCACTGACCGTAAAAATATGGGTTGAGCAATCCAATCACAGTACCAGCAACACTCAGTACAACAACGTACCGCATCAATCCCTGAATAGCATAACGTCCGTATTTGCGTTCTAATTTATCTAAAAATTTCATTTTTGTACCTCACTATCTAAATGTACTTTATATAGATTATATTCTTTTTACCTGTGCTTTGTCAAATCCTATTCTATCGACAGGAATTTCTGTTATTTTCTGGTGTTTGCGGTATTTTCAGTCGAATTCCCGGCACAAGCTTCATATCCATTAAATCATTAAATTTTAATAAATCTTCTAAACTAATCTGAAATTCATTTAAGACTTTCTGAATATCATCCCCTTCTACTGTCAGGTATTCAAGTACCGCCATACCACCTTCCGGAGGGCGTTCCGGCGTAGGCAGTGGCTGCGGTATCGGTTCCGGTGCTGTAACAGGCACAGGAACACAAATTTCATCTCCAACCTGGAGATTATAAACATCTACATATGGATTAGCCCGCAGAATCATAGCCAGTGGTACCCGATGCATCCGGCTGATGCTGTAAAGTGTATCTCCTGCCTTAATTACATGAATCTTTCCTTCACAATAATCAAAATTCATACTATCACAACTTCTGTCTTTTTTACTATCCTATTCTCTTTTTCCCAGAAGGTTCCAGATATTTTTCTTTTTTTTAATATTTTAACTCTTGCTTTCATGAATTAACTAGCATATAATGATGTAGCAAACATTTCGACATTTAATAGGAAGAAATAAGGGAGGATACAGCCTTAGGCTGGAATTTATGCAGAATAACTTTATTACTATGGGTATTGATATCGGCTCCACTACGGTAAAGATAGCAATCCTTGATAAAAATAATCAGGTGGTGTTCTCTGATTATGAACGCCACTATGCCAATATTCAGGAAACACTTGCCTCTATTGTAAAAAAGGCTTATGCACAGCTGGGAGATATCTCGGCAGCTCCGGCTATTACCGGTTCCGGAGGACTTGCTCTTTCCAAGCATTTAAATGTACCTTTCGTTCAGGAGGTCATTGCTGTTGCTGCATCTTTAGAGGATTATGCACCTTTGACGGATGTTGCAATCGAGCTTGGTGGTGAAGATGCTAAAATCATATATTTTACCGGCGGCCTTGAACAACGTATGAATGGTATCTGTGCAGGAGGAACTGGTTCCTTTATTGACCAAATGGCCTCTTTATTAAAAACAGATGCTGCCGGTCTTAATGAATATGCAAAGGATTATAAGGCTGTTTATCCGATTGCGGCCAGATGCGGTGTATTTGCAAAATCTGACATTCAGCCATTAATTAACGAAGGAGCTACTAAACCGGACTTGGCTGCTTCTATTTTCCAGGCAGTAGTCAACCAGACCATCAGTGGTCTTGCCTGTGGAAAGCCAATTCGTGGCAATGTTGCTTTTCTTGGTGGACCGCTTCACTTTTTAACAGAGCTTAAGGAAGCCTTCATCCGTACTCTTCATTTAAGCGAGGATGAAATTATTGCTCCCGAGCATTCCCACCTTTTTGCCGCTATCGGAGCTGCTATGAATGCACAGGAGGATTCTTTAATTTCTATGAAAAGCTTCCTAGATAAGCTGGAAAAAGGTGTAAAGCTGGAATTTGAAGTCAGCCGCATGGAGCCCTTATTTGCTTCTGAGGAAGAATACCTGGAGTTTCAAAAAACGCACAATGCCCACAGTGTAAAAAAAGGAGATTTAGCCTCCTATCGTGGCAACTGCTTCCTGGGTATTGATGCAGGTTCTACAACCACCAAAACAGCTTTGGTTGGGGAAGATGGCTCTCTACTCTACTCTTTTTACAGCAACAATAACGGAAGTCCACTTAAAACGGCGATTCGTTCCTTAAAGGAAATTTACGAACTACTGCCGGAGAGTGCTAAAATTGTCCGTTCCTGCTCTACCGGTTATGGTGAGGCCCTTATTAAAACTGCTCTTTTGCTGGATGAAGGAGAGGTAGAAACGGTTGCCCACTACAATGCTGCTGCCTTCTTTGAGCCAGAGGTAGACTGTATTCTGGATATCGGTGGTCAGGATATGAAATGTATTAAAATAAAGGATAACACCGTAGACAGCGTTCAGTTAAATGAAGCCTGTTCTTCTGGCTGCGGTTCTTTTATCGAAACCTTTGCAAAATCCTTAAACTACAGCGTTACTGAATTTGCAGAGATGGCTCTTTTTGCAGAGAATCCAATTGATCTCGGTTCCCGCTGTACCGTATTTATGAATTCCAAAGTAAAACAGGCCCAAAAGGAGGGTTCAACCGTTGCCGACATTTCTGCTGGTCTTGCATATTCCGTTATAAAGAATGCTCTGTTAAAGGTAATCAAGCTTACTGACCCTAAGGATTTAGGAACTAAAATCGTTGTACAGGGCGGCACCTTTTATAATGATGCTGTTTTACGGAGTTTTGAACGTATTTCCGGCTGTAATGCCGTAAGACCGGATATTGCCGGCATTATGGGTGCCTTTGGTGCTGCATTGATTGCCCGCAACCACTATCATGGCCAGGAAACTGAACTCCTTACAGCAACACAGCTGAATGAGCTTCGTTTTGAAACCTCTATGACCCGCTGCCGTGGATGCACGAATAGCTGCCTTTTAACAGTCAATAAATTTACAGGCGGCCGCCGTTTTATCTTGGGAAATCGTTGCGAAAGGGGGCTTGGAAAGGAAAAAAACGAGGAACATGTACCAAACCTGTTTGAATACAAGAATCAACGTCTTTTTGACCATTACATACCTTTAGATTCCTCCAATGCCCCAAGAGGTAAAGTAGGGCTCCCAAGAGTACTGAATATGTACGAAAATTATCCTTTCTGGTTCACCTTCTTTACAAAGCTGGGCTATGAGGTTATCCTTTCTCCAGCTTCCAAAAGAAATATCTACGAAATGGGTATTGAATCTATTCCAAGCGAATCCGAGTGCTACCCGGCCAAGCTGGCCCATGGACACATTATGTGGCTCATTAACCAGAAGGTACCTTATATTTTTTATCCATGTGTTCCTTATGAGCACCAGGAGGTTTCTGGAGCAAATAATCACTATAATTGTCCAATCGTTACTTCTTATGGAGAAAATATTAAAAATAATGTAGAAGAATTGAAAAGTGAATATTTTAATTATCAGAATCCTTTTCTTTCCTTTGAAAACGAAGAGATTCTGACCAATCGTCTGGTAGCATGGTTTACAGAGCATAACCAGATTCCAGAGGAAGAAATCCGTACAGCAGCTCATGCTGCCTATGAGGAGCTTTGCCTTACCCGAAGGGATATCCAGAAAAAAGGAGAAGAAACCCTGGCTTATCTTAAGGAAACTGGCCGTACAGGTATTGTTTTAGCCGGCCGCCCATACCATATTGACCCGGAAATCAACCATGGTATTCCAGAGCTTTTAAACTCCTACGGAATTGCCGTACTGACAGAGGACAGTATTTCCCATTTAGGCAAGGTAGACCGTCCTACGATTGTCATGGATCAGTGGGCTTACCATTCCCGACTGTATGCAGCAGCCTCCTTCGTCCGTACCCAGAAGAACCTTCAGCTGATTCAGCTGAACTCCTTCGGCTGCGGTCTGGATGCCGTTACTACAGACCAGGTTCACGATATTTTAACGAAATCCGGTAAAATTTATACGGTTTTAAAAATTGATGAGGTTAACAGTCTGGGTGCTGCCCGAATCCGTATCCGCTCTCTTCTCTCTGCAGTAAAGGAGCGGGAGGAAAAAAATATTCTGCCTCATGAAGCAGCTGCTACCCATCACCGGGTTATATTTACAAAGGAAATGAAGCGAAATTATACCATTTTATGTCCCCAGATGTCTCCAATTCATTTTGACATCCTGCAGCCAGCTTTTGCTTCCTGTGGCTACAAGCTGGAGATTTTACCAAGCTTAAAGTCCTCGGTTGACGTTGGACTAAAATATGTAAATAACGATGCCTGCTACCCTTCTCTGATTGTAGTTGGTCAGATTATGGAAGCTCTCCTCTCCGGCCGTTATGATCTTAATAAGGTAGCAATTATTATTACACAAACGGGTGGTGGCTGTCGTGCTACCAACTACATAGGTTTTATCCGCCGTGCACTGGAAAAGGCTGCTATGCCACAGATTCCGGTAATTTCCTTAAGTGCAGGCGTGGAAACAAATCCAGGCTTTAAGATTAGCCCTGCCCTGATTAACCGTGCCTTGCAGGCTCTTGTCTATGGTGATGTATTTATGCGTGTTCTTTATAGAACCCGTCCATATGAAGCTATTCCTGGTTCTGCCAATGAGCTTCACCGCCGCTGGCTGAATAAATGTCGCCAGGATGTAAAAAAAGGAAATCTTAGAATCTTTAAGAAAAATATTGCAGGTATTATAAAGGACTTTGATGAGCTGCCATTATTAAATGTGAAAAAACCACGAGTAGGTATTGTTGGAGAAATTCTGGTTAAATTCCTTCCAATCGCTAACAACCATCTGGTTGACCTTTTAGAAGAGGAGGGTGCCGAGGCTGTCTGCCCGGATTTAATTGATTTCTTTATGTATGCTTGTTACAATAACAATTTTAAAGCTGAATATCTAGGAAAATCTCAAAAATCAGCCAAAATAGGTAACCTGATTATCAAGGTACTGGAATGGTACCGGAAGACAGCCAGAACAGCTTTGGAAGCAAGCAAACGCTTTGAACCGCCGGTTGCCATTGCTAAACTGGCCTCCTATTCAGAACCTTTTGTTTCTTGTGGTAACCAGACAGGGGAAGGATGGTTTTTGACAGCTGAGATGATTGAACTGATTCATTCCGGTGTACCAAATATCATATGTGTTCAGCCATTCGCCTGTCTTCCAAACCATGTAGTAGGAAAAGGGGTCATTAAGAGTCTTCGCCAGGCCTTTCCTGAATCCAATATTGTGGCTGTTGACTACGATCCTGGTGCCAGTGAGGTTAATCAGTTAAACCGCATTAAGCTGATGCTTTCGACCGCTGGCAAGAATCTTTCTGGAAACTGAAAACATCCCCACAGGACTATAGTAAAATCTTCCTGTGGGGATGTTTATGTGTCAAATTACAAAATATTTTATAAATTATTTAATGGTTTCATCGCAGAACTGTGGATACAGTGTTGTTCCCCAAATCGTGATTTTTCTCTTACCTACCAGAGGAACATTCTTTTTATCATAAACAGTTCTCCACCATTCCCATGCTAAGCCGGTACACTCCTGTATAACGATATGCAGATTATGTGCATTCCCAGGAATTTCTATTGTTTCGCTCCAATGGGAAGTTAAATTCCAGCCATTCTTATGCCATGATTTATGCTCCCATACTTCCTTTCCATCTTTATCATAGCTTAATTCATCCCAATCAACATAAAAACGTGCAACATAGCCTCCGGAATGATCCAATGTAAGAAAACTGTTATCGTATGATGTTGATGTTGTCTGAACATACTCTGAGTAACTGGAAATTGCAGCCGGAGCATTATCCCTCATAAAGTGGGTGGAATAAGAAATTGGTACACCTGGATTGGATCTACTATAACGAGCTCCTTCTTGAATGATTTTTTTCAAATCATCAATTTTACCACTAATAACCTGACTGGCTCCTCCTGCATCTCCACCAAAAATAACTGCACTAAAGGATGTATTCTTTAAAATATCCTGATACTCTGTATTATTACTAATATCTGCACCCTTAATTACGGCATCAAAAGCCCCCTGTACCTGTGTACTCTTGCTATCTGTTTCTAATTTAATGTACATAGAACGACCATAAGAAACATTAGAAACATAAACAGGTGGTGTGCTGCTGTTCAGCCCTTTTTTGCGTAATTGCTCTGCTGTAACAGATTCCTTAAAAAATTCATGTGGATAGTTTGGCGTATCAACACTTACTGTGTAATAAATCTGTTTGAAATTTACAATCTGAATCTGCTTTTCTCCGGAGTGTACAGCTTCAAAATTGATGTTTAATGGTACAATCAGCTTTTCAAATGAAGCACCAAATTTAGTCTTTAGCTGTGACTTGCTATATACCATTGTTTCGTTATACTGCAGCTTTGCAGGTATGTTTGCATAATCGGATGCATAAGTCTTATTCCATTTTGCCAGAAGATTATTAATAGCACTGTCTACACTACTTTTGGCAGGAGATTCTACTTTTATATAGCTGTCATTATTTTCCATACCCGGCAAATCAATGCTTAAAGTCAATTCCCCCCTTGGAACAGCTACTATAGTCGGACTGTTATCGACTAGTCCCTTATCAGCCTTTAAAATTGCTCCGGCATATATACTGGAACCATTGAAATCTATAACAGAAATATCTGCACTATTATTGGAAATACTTTTCTTTTCCCTTTGCACCACAATATATTTTCCATTTTGAGTGTTGCCACTTGTCACTGGTACATTGGTTAACGTTTCACCCGTTTGTGTCAGAACATCCTGATTATTATACTCCAGTCCGTAGATGAACTCATCTATATCATTTCCCGTTTCTGCCAGAATCTGAGTCGGTGTCATACTTAGCAAAGATATTGCCAAAAGAGCTGAAGATACTATTCTAAAAAATTTTTTTCCCATAACATAACTCCTTCCCTTCCTGTTATTCAAATACTAAATATACTACAAATCATCGTCACCTATACAATTCTTTTTCAGCCTCCATCTCCTTTCCTTTCAATTTAACAAATTGCATCCCAAAACTCCCCCTTTCTGCGGTTGTATTGACACACGAAAGTAAATTGACTTTCATGATTGTCATATCATTTAAGCATCAAGCATACTACCATCGGATATATTTGGAATCTGCCAGTCAATTGGCTCTAGCCTATGCTCCTGCAAAAAGGCATTTGCCTGACTGAAATGCCGGCATCCAAAAAATCCACGGTACGCCGATAGCGGGCTTGGATGTGGTGCTTTTAAAATCAAATGCTTGGGATTTGTAAGCATTTGTATTTTACCTTGAGCTGGTCTTCCCCACAGCATATACACAATCGGCCGATCCTGGGCATTAACAGCCTGAATTACTGCATCTGTAAACTGTTCCCAACCCTTTCCCTGGTGCGAGGCAGCCTGATGAGCCCGTACCGTTAAAACAGTATTCAACATAAGTACACCCTGATCAGCCCATTTTTTTAAATAACCATTGTCTGGTATATAGCATCCCAGGTCGTCATGAAGCTCTTTATAAATATTTTCCAGAGAAGGTGGTGTCTCTACCTCCGGCTTTACAGAAAAACAAAGGCCGTGTGCCTGTCCCACATTATGATACGGATCCTGTCCCAAAATTACTACCTTTACCTTACTTAAAGGTGTAAAATGAAATGCATTAAATATATCATCTGCATTTGGATAGATTATATAATGGCTGTATTCCTCCTTAACAAACTGAAACAATTCTCTATAGTAGGGCTTACTAAACTCTCCACTGATAGCCTCCAGCCAGTCATTTTCAATCGCTCCCATGAGAATACTCCTCTCTATAATCGTACACTGATTCCTTTTTCTCTCAGATAACTTTTTACTTCCTTTATCTCCAATTCTTTATAATGAAATAAAGAAGCCGCCAGTGCAGCATCGGCTTTTCCTTCTGTCAGAGCCGTATAAAAGTCCTCCATTTTTCCTGCACCACCAGACGCGATTACCGGTATAGAAACAGCTTCTGATACTGCTCTTGTCAAGGCAAGGTCATACCCTTCCTTCGTTCCGTCACAGTCCATACTGGTCAAAAGAATCTCTCCTGCCCCCAGCTCACAGGCCTTTTTTGCCCATTCAATGGCATCTATTCCCATATCAATTCTTCCACCATTCTTATAAACATTCCAGCCGGTTCCATCTTCTCTTTTTTTTGCATCCATGGCAACAACCACACACTGGCTTCCAAATTTTTGTGCTGCCTCAGAAATTAGCTTTGGATTATCAATCGCAGCTGAATTGACAGCTATTTTATCAGCACCCTCTCTGAGAAGCACCTTAAAATCCTCAACTGTCCGTATTCCACCTCCTACGGTAAATGGAATAAACACCGTCTCAGCTACCTTTTTTACCATATCCAGCCGGATGGCTCTGGCATCTGAAGATGCTGTAATATCCAAAAATACCAGCTCATCTGCTCCAGCCACGTCATAGGCTTTTGCTATCTCCACCGGATCTCCTGCATCCTTTAAATCAACAAAGTTTACACCCTTTACCACACGTCCCTCATGGACATCCAAGCAAGGTATAATTCGTTTTGTAAACATTTTTTTCTCCTATAAATGAACAAAATTATCCAGTATCTTAAGTCCCGCTTCACCACTCTTTTCCGGATGAAACTGACAGGCAAAAAGATTTCCCTTTTCAATCGAAGCATGGATGGTAACTCCGTATTCTGTAGTAGCGGCTACATCCTCCATATTCTTTGCCTTTAAATAGTAAGAATGTACAAAGTAGACGTAAGGCTCTTCTTCCATTCCTTTAAAAAGTCTGGCTCCCGGTGTTACTTTTATGGAATTCCAACCCATATGGGGAATTTTAAGTCCTTCTCTCTCTGGAATACGATAAATACCTCCTTCTAATATAGATAACCCCTTTACACCTTCTGCTTCCTTACTAAAGGGGAACAAAAGCTGCAAGCCAAGGCAAATTCCTAAAAAAGGTGTACCAGAACCGGCCACCTCTTTTAGAGTATTAGCTAAGTCAAATTTTTTAAGCTTATCCATTGCGTCTCCAAAGGCTCCAACCCCAGGAAGAATTACCTTATCTGCTCTCCGTATCACAGCCGGTTCCTGAGTAATCACCGGCTGTGCACCAATATATAACAGAGCCTTTTCGACACTTTTTAAATTTCCTGCATCATAATCTACAATAGCAATCATTTGAGCTCTCCTGTTTATTCTACTTCTGCTTTTTTAATTACAAGTCTGCTGTACTCTTCCTGATCTCCAGCTTCCATAATCTGGTAAGCTTCTTCTTCAGATATTTGGTACATTTCCCTGAGCTCGCCTAAAATCTGCCCTTTGACATAATCCATATCACTTTTTATGCCAAGCTCCTTTGCATAAGAAATATATTCTTCATAACGTTTTAATCCCTTTAAAAGAGAATCCAATGCTTCCGGATACATTCTCAGACCATAATAATTATTATAAGAATTTAACTGCTTATTTACATACATAACCGTTATAATCTTATCATAAATTTCCTGATCATCTTCTTTTATCTCTACGCCACGCACTTCATCATAGGCTTCATTATACCTTTGTATTCCAAAATACTCTGTAGCCTTCGCAATACTTCGGTGGTAGGAAAAGCCTTTTCCACCTAAAATAATACCAGCAGCAACCAATCCAAAGAAAACAAAAACGATAGTAGCACCAGCCCGGTTAATTCGGCCTTCATCAACCTCTTCTTCTCTGGCCTGCGTTTCCTTTTTCTTCCGCTTTAGCTCTTCCTTTTCTTTCTTTTTTGCTTCCTTTATCTTTTTAGCCTCATCCTGTTTTTCCTTCTTTTCCTGAGCCTTCAGCTTTTTCTCTTCTTCCAGCTCTTCCTTCGTCTTTTTAGGCTTTTTCTTTTTTTCTTTTGCTTCCTGTTTCTTCTTTGCTTTTTCATCATGCACATTGCCAAAAAGCTTTTGGAAAATAGACACCTTGCCCTTATTCTCTTTTGCTGGCTCCTGTTCTTCCTTCAAATCGGCCAGACTATTATCTAAATCCACAGCTTCCGAACCCATATCCAAGGTAAGGTCTGATAATTTCTCCTGAGAAGCATCTGTTTCAGTTAAATCCTCCAGATCACCCATGTCATTTAGCATTGCATCCAAAGAAAAAATATCGTCTGCATTATTATCCTGAGACTCTGCTTCTCCGTCCTCTCCCTCAGGCACTGCGGCAAAATCAGTATCTGACAGCAGACTTAATAAATCATCAATATCACTGTTTTCATTTTCTAGACTATCTGTCTCGTTTACCTCTTCTTGGGTTAAAGAATTCATTAATGCATCTAAATCTTCCATATTTTCGGATTCCATTCCTTCTGTTACATTTTCTTTTTCATTCTTTTCTTCAGTCTCTGGTATTCTGCTTTCAAGGCTTCCAAGATCATCTAAATTATCCAGAAGATTTTCTACAATATTATCCAAAGAACCCTCAGCTTTTGGAGTTTTCTCTTCATCAGCTTCTGCTTCATTCTCCATTTCCGATATCTTTGGTACTATTACCTCTGCTTCTGGCTCTGTGGCCTCTATTTCTGCCTCCATAGCCTCCAAGCTTTCCTCTTCTGTACTTTCGAAATTCCAGTCATCATTCTTTTCTTCCTGAAAGTCATCAAAATTAATATCGCCAAAGGACATCCCTTCTTCATCAAAAGAGATGTCATCCCAGCTAAAATCTTCTGTCTCCTCCAATCCTTCATCCAATAGCTCCGGATTATCAAAGACTTCTTCAATTTCGGTACTTGTACTTTTCTGTTCACCTTTTTTAGCATAATTATCATAATTAACAGGATGATTATTGACTTCCTTTAATAAATCATCCAAATAGTACTCATCTTTTTTCTGACTCATTCCAAGTACCTCCTTCCTTTAAAAAAATGCCCCAAGAAACAGGGGCGTTTTTTATTTTTCTATGCTTGCTCTTCTAAAAGCTTATCAATGGCTTCAACCAATTTTCCAATTTCAGGCTTGGAAAGCTGTGCATCAGCACCCAAGGATTCTCCTTTTTTACGCATCTCTTCATTAACCAGCGAAGAGAAAATTACCACTGGAATTGCCATTAACGTTTCATCACTTTTAATCAGCTTAGTCAATCTATGACCATCCATCTGCGGCATTTCAATATCAGTAATAACACAAGCAACTTTTTCATTAATCTTTCCTGCTTCTTTGTAATCCTGTAGCTTGTCCCATGCCTCTGCTCCATTATTACACATGGTAAGATTATTATATCCCGCCTTAAACAGACAATCAGAAATCAGCTTACTTAATAGTGCAGAATCCTCAGCAATCAGGATAGGGGAATTATTTCTCGCTCTTGCTCCCATACGGTCAATATCTGAGGTCTTCAATCCAGTCTCAGGACTAATATCAGAAACAATCTTCTCAAAGTCAAGAATAACAATCAGCTTGTCATTTAACCGGATAATACCTGTTGCAACGCCTTCATCATTCGTATTAATTGTGCTGTCCGGTCTTACTATATCAGCCCAGGAAACACGGTTAATTCCTACAACTCCATGTACATGAAACGCCGTATTCAGCTTATTAAAGTTGGTTACAATATACATATCCTGGCTGGTGTCTGGTGACGGCATCAAATTCAGATACTTTTCCAAATTAATGATTGAAATAATCTCATCACGAGGCATAAAAATGCCCTCTACACAGGGATGAGCATTTGGAATAGGAGTTGGCACCTTATATGGCAATATTTCCTTAATCTTAGCCACATTAATTCCATAATAATTATTTCCAACCTTAAATTCTAATATCTCTAGTTCATTTGTTCCGCTTTCCAATAAAATTCCAGTATCCATATCATTATATCCTCCTATCGAATAGTAGCATAAATACATCTACCACCATTATATTACACCTGAATCCGTGAAGTTCAATGCAAGTCAACCTATTAAAAGCCAGTATTTTCTAATGT
>NZ_LNAM01000114.1 GCF_001461035.1 Acetivibrio ethanolgignens
ACCCAAAAAAATAAGTCTGTAAGCTGTTTTCCTTGCTTACAAACTTATTATACGAGGAGTAATGGTATGCAAATTAGCGAACGTATTAAACGTATTCGAGAATATAGAAATATGACACAAAAAGAATTAGGACTTGCTTTGGGTAGTACAGAAAAGAGTGCGGCAGTACGAGTTGGGCAATATGAAACAGGTGCACGAATACCTAAATTAGATAGTGCCAAAGCACTTGCCAAAATTCTACATTGCAACTACAGCAATTTTTATGATGGTGTCGAATTAAGCAATGCCGAACAGATTATGATGAATTTCTTTTGGCTTGAAGAAACTGTTGGTAACTCATTATACGTTTTTCAACTTCAAAAGTACAATGATAAAGACGATAAGCGCATTGCTCATGGTATGTATAATGATTACCAATATAACGGCGTATTTCCGCCAGTGGCAATCGCATTGAATTATAACAAGATAAATGACTTTATGCGTGAGTGGGCGATACGCTTTCAAGAACTTGCGGATAATGAAATTACCCGTGAAGAATATTTTGAATGGAAAATAAATTGGCCTTTCACCTGTGATGATGGCGGGCGGTTTGAGCCATCTATTCATTGGAGGAAATATACATCTACTTAATATAGGAGAAATATCTTTTATGACACAATCATGGATTAGAAAAGGATTTAAGAAACTGAAAAAGAAGAATAACAAAGCCCTAGACAAGAAAATTTTATATTACAAATTTGATTCTTTTATTCAAAAAACCAGCCATATATGTCTACTTTTTTATTTTGTTCTAATTCTCATTATCTTTGGATATAAAAAGTGGGATTTATCTTGTTAATGATTTCCTGAGCTGTCGCAGGACTGCTCTTACGCACTGTCATTAGGATGAC
>NZ_LNAM01000115.1 GCF_001461035.1 Acetivibrio ethanolgignens
TATGACTAAAGTAGCGGCTTCTTTAGTGATATTTATTTTACAAATTTCTTAAAAATTCTGTAACTATTCAGAACCCCATTTAGGATACATTAATTTTTGGTCAAAACAGAGAAAATAAAATTTCTGTTTATCCACCGTCATTTTGACAGTACCCCAAAACAGCTCCAAACCGCCATCAAGTGATGGTTTCAAAAAGCCTGGCGGTCAGAATGGACACCAAGGAACACATCTGCGGTAACAACAGCTCCGGATGAAATAGTCAAACATATGCCACTCGCATGTGAAGGATGCCAGCATTATCAGATGTGCAAAGGCGCTGCGTGCATTGCAGAGAAACGCCATGTCATCAATGCGGTTGTCACAGTAAATGTAACAGAACATCAGGCACTGGAACTTCCAATCTGTATGCTGCATGGAGATAACCGCAGAGGGGAGCTCCCTTCTGATGTAAAAGCAACCGTACAGTATGGTGAAAACCTGCAGGCATTGTCAGTGGCACTAAACACTGTGGGCGCAGTCAGCGTTAAACGCACTCATGAAATTCTCTCTGGAGTGTTTAATATTCCAATCGCAACAGGAACAATCAGCAGCATGGTGAAAAGATGTGCTGACAGTCTGAGCGACACGGTCAATAAGATCAAAGATAAGATGATTGGTTCAGCACTTGGGCATTTCGATGAAACCGGGATCAGAGTGGATAAAAAACTCTGGTGGGTTCATGATGCCTCAAACTGTGAGTACACTTATCTTGATATCAGTCCCAAACGTGGAACAGCAGGAATGGAGCAATGTGGTGTTCTCACAGAATTTCAAGGGATTGCCATGCATGACTGCTGGGCTTCCTACTGGAATTATCCGGATATTCAGCAT
>NZ_LNAM01000116.1 GCF_001461035.1 Acetivibrio ethanolgignens
TTTTTCTCAACCTTCTTTCTTGGAATTCCCTATATTTGAATTATACAGGAAGCTCCTTTAATTAATCATAGTGTAAAAGTATTTTTACTCCATGCTATCGTAACATATAAAATAAGGAAATTCAAGGCAAATTTGCGGATTTGTAAGTCTATTTTCTGGCAAAATGGTATAAGCTGTAGTAGAAAGAAAAACGGAGGAATCTATATGGGCGATACTTATATTAGAACAAGAGAGGACATGGTACGGGAATTCCGGGGAGAAAAACGGAGAAGACAGGAAACACCGGCAAAAGGACATTTCCAGCTTCGTCTATGTGTAGCAGCACTTTTATTTCTTTTGTTTTTTGCTGCCGGAGAGCTGGGATTTTCTTATCAGGGCCTTGACCAGAAAGCAGTAGTAAGTGAGATATCGGAAAATGAGGATATCAGTTTATGGCAGGGGAGAATCGTGGAGGTGTTTAGGAAAATGGAGTAATTCAACTTATGTTCTAAAAACTAGAGTTAACTTTTTAGACTAAACTATTTAAACTTTTTGAATGTTGAGTCTATTATCTCAGAAAATGAAGTGTAGAACAGGGGACATGCTATTAGGCGTTTACAAAAAATTAAAGCTTTTGGTGAAGTCAAATAAGCATATTTGGTATGATGAGAGCAGTTACCAGTTACTTTTGCGGAATCTCGGAAAAGAGATTCCGCAAAAGCTTACAATATAACATTTCAAAATAGCATTTTAAATAGATGTAGTCATATTTTTCCTTAGAATCACTATGTTATAAAAACCGTAATATGAAAAATTCTTTAGGTTACAATCGATGATGGGGTAAACGAAAAAGCAGTTTTGACATTGCA
>NZ_LNAM01000117.1 GCF_001461035.1 Acetivibrio ethanolgignens
CGAGGTAAAAGTCAGTAAAATTAAGTGTTTTAGTTTAATCAGCAGACACTAAATATAACAAAGGCTAGGTTATCCATTATTGTGTGTAACTCTAGCCCTGTTAAATATTACACGTTTTTTAAGCTTTTACCAAATCTTTATTGCTTTTTTTAAGTGCTTGACTATGTATAGAATGACTAGGATTGTTACATGAGCACCATGAAAAAGCAATATTCTTTTTAGGAACTAAGCTTTTTAGTTTACTGATTATACCTTTTTTCATTATACATCTCCTCCTTCCATAAATTTTAAGCTATGATACATCAAATAACTTCTGAAGTAACCAGAATAATAGCTTCTTTGTATGAATACAAAAAGCAGAATCAACCTTATTATTACTTTCAGTTTTTCCAATTTCCTTTGCTTGCAGAATGCATCCTCCTCCGCAAATAGATATTGCCTCACAATTTAAACAGTAATCATTGTATATTGGTAAATCTTTTTTCCATTTTAGTCTATCTTTACTATTGCAAATAGAAGAAAAATTATCTGATATGATATTTCCTATCTCATGATTATGTGTAGAACATTCTCCCTGACAAATTCCTACCATACCATCTGGTTTAACAACAATTTGATTAGCATAAGCAGCTCCACAATCCGCATAATAAAATATGTCATTAACAAATGTGTTTATTTTTCTTAATATCCTATCATCCATAATCCCTTTCTTATGAAGTCTCTCATAAGAATGAATAAGGAAATCAGTTGCACGACTATAGTATATATCAAACACGACAAACGCATGAATGAATAAATTATGAACACCCCGTCCAGATTTTTGATATAATCAAAGAAAA
>NZ_LNAM01000118.1 GCF_001461035.1 Acetivibrio ethanolgignens
GCTTCTTATTCTGCTTATAAATTTCAGGTAAAGAAATGTCGGTACCGTTGTAACGGAAAAACATTTTTTGTGTTTTTTTACCATACCAACAACATCATAGCCGATTCCTTTCACAGCATGTATTGTACTTGGAGAGGTAAACCAACTGTCGAAGAGAACGTACTTTGCCGGAATAGATGCTGCTTTAGATGATTTAAGCAGTTCAAGCATTGCCTTGGTTCCTTTCGTCATAGAGAGATTCCGACGTTTATACCCAGCAGTCCTTCTATCTAGTATTTCTGCTTCATTTATCCTCTTCGTCTTCTTTTCAGAAGTTAGAAGAACACTATTAATCGGTAATAAAGTACTTCCATCTGACCAGCCAAGTGTCAGCATACGAAAGCCATCTCGGTAAGCATGTTTTGCATGGTCATAAACTTTTGCAAGAAGCTCAACTTTTTTGGATCGGTTTCGTTCAAACATAGAGTCAGCAATAATGAGGACATTTACCCTATCCTCATCATTTAAAGGAAGGATAGCATCCCTGATGATTCTGGAGCAGAGAACCGAGGTAAAACGAATCCAGTTGATATGAACCATTTTCATAAAACGATAAACCGTATCCTTGGCAAAGGTCGGAGTGTTCCGTCCAGTTAGCATGCTCATGTACATGCTTCTATTTGAAAATATCAAAAGGAACAAGTACTGATAGATTTCGATTACAGGAATACCTTTTGATTTATATGCATTTGCAGCCTTAAGAGCAGATGATAAATGAAATCTTGTGAAAAACTTTTTGATAGATGCAGAAATCTGGTTATCATTCTGGTTGTCTTGTGTTATACTTTTATTCAT
>NZ_LNAM01000119.1 GCF_001461035.1 Acetivibrio ethanolgignens
TGCGATCTCAGGTCACCCTGATTTCATCTTTGAATAAGGGTGGTACTGAATAGTTACGAATTTGATAAGATTGTAAATAACAATTTGGAGGTATCTTATGAATTTATTTATTAACAAAATTGTGAGTAGTATATTGCAAATCATTTTGTTTGCAATTGTTCCTTTTATTTGGTGGTTTGTAACTGCAAGAAAACATCAAAAATTCTCACAGTGGATAGGATTAAAAAAAATTGATGGAGGTAAGAGGACTTTAGTTGCTGTTATTACAGTATCTATTGCTTTTCTGGTTTTGGGAGCGTACGTGCTTTATGTGATAAGAGATATTGATACAGCAACTTCCGAATTTGCGAGTCTTGGAGTAAATGCTATTCCAGCAATAGTTATATATGCTGCTTTTAATACTGCATTTCCAGAAGAAATTTTGTTTAGAGGATTTTTGTTGAAAAGGATGGCAAATAAGTTTGGTTTTAATATAGCAAATCTAACACAGGCATTATTATTTGGATTATTGCATGGAGTGATGTTTTTCTCACTGGTAGGAGTTATAAAAGCTATTTTAATTATTTTCTTTACGGGTGCGATTGCTTGGTTCATGGGATATATCAATGAAAAAAAATCCAATGGCTCGATTATTCCGAGTTGGATTATACATACAATTTCTAATTTGTTTTCTGGAATTTGTGCGGCATTTTCTATTATTTAAAATTAATATACGTTTGAAAAATTCAGTTTGTCGAAGAGACAAATCCTTTAGGTTACAATCGATGATGGGGTAAACGAAAAAGCAGTTTTGACATTGCAGAGAAC
>NZ_LNAM01000120.1:0-425 GCF_001461035.1 Acetivibrio ethanolgignens
CTCCAAGTAATTTTGCAATTCTTACAGAAACTATATCTGCTTCCTTAGTATCTTCTTCCATTTCATTTCTGTCTTTTCGTTCTTCATAATAGCTATGAATACGCTTATCTGCTTCCGTTATGCTAATATTACCCTCAATATGATTTTTCGCAGTTTCAATCAAGTATGCAGAAGGTTTAAGTCCGTCTACATCCTGAAGACCAATAGCGGTTTTCCATGCATTACTTTTTTCAATTTTGTCTGGCTCACCTTGACGAATATATTCATTTAATTCTAATTCCCAGCTATTTTCTATCAAGAAACTTCACCTCATTTCTCTTTTTGAATTCCATACTTCCTTCGATATTCTGTTGTGTACCACTTAGGAATATTCAAGCGAAAATAATCATAATTAGTGTCTGCTGATTAAACTAAAACACTTAATT
>NZ_LNAM01000120.1:435-765 GCF_001461035.1 Acetivibrio ethanolgignens
TAATTATCAAACGAATTTCTTGCTCTTTGAACCATCCCGTCAATTTCTTCTTGTCCAAACTTTTCTGCCCATTTGATAGAAAACAATGAAGCTTGTGCTACATACACTGCATTAGTAAGCCAAAAATCATCTGGTATATTATCATAAAAATATGCATCAATCTGTCCAATACAGTATGGAATACTTACCTCAACACCAAAACTTTCCAACTTATAAAATTCCTCATAAGGATCGCCCACTTCCCATCTGTTAAAATCTATCACTCCAATAGAATCATCTGCCCTATAGATTAGATTTCCCGGATGAAAATCCCCATGCATATAAACCGGA
>NZ_LNAM01000121.1:0-230 GCF_001461035.1 Acetivibrio ethanolgignens
ATCGATTTTAGAATTCTGGCACAGCTTTCACAACTGGTTTCTAGTGCCAGAGTTGTCATTAGGTCAACCAGGCGTTCTGTCATATAACTGTAATTATTCAAAAAGTTCTCAAAGGTTTCCGTGAATGATGTTATAGGGCATTCAGGATTGACACAATTAAATTCATAAAGATTAATGTCAAGCATTACTCTTTTTCCGTAAATTGGTAAGTCCTGAACCCTACGGTGATG
>NZ_LNAM01000121.1:240-758 GCF_001461035.1 Acetivibrio ethanolgignens
CGTAAATTGGTAAGTCCTGAACCCTACGGTGATGTGTTGCGTGTAGGCTGGAAGACTCCATCATGCATTTAGGGCAATTACATTTTTTGTCTGAGAGCGCATTGTAATGTGAATCTCGTTGTCTTCGTTAAGAATAGATTTAATCAATAAATTCTGAGGATAAAACTGAGCTAATGATAAACTATTTGTGGTATCTGTCATGATGTTACTCCTTATTGAACAAGCTACAAATAGTATATCATTTTTTAAATGGAAATGCCAGTGTTATACGCATCCTTGAGGAAGAAGCAAAAAGTGTTTGCAAAAAACAGGCTATAACAGTATGATATAAACAAGTTTACTAAACATATATTATATGTTAGTATTTTACAAAAGGGGGATGATTATTAAAATGGTTAAAATCAAAAGTGAGATTTATATGGTTATACCAAGTTGTTTATTTATCAAAGTATAATTTAAGTTAAAGGAGACCAGCTATGAAAAGGTTAAAGATGAAAGTATTAAGCGTTGTTATGAGT
>NZ_LNAM01000122.1 GCF_001461035.1 Acetivibrio ethanolgignens
TTCCTCCCTATTTAGTCAAGTGTTTTTTCCTTAAAAATCAAGGTTTTTTTATTGTTTACTCTCAGATGAATGAGCCAAGGAAATGGATATTTCTAAGTATCTGGTACAAAAATAGCGGTATTAGGGTATACGAAATAAAACGTCTCTGCTTTTCGTTTTACATGGCCTTGTGTATGCCCTTCCCTCTACGGCGACGTACCTCCCGTGTCTACCAGGATCACCTCACATTTCAGGAGGGTCCTAACTTCCTTCGTTCCGCCTATCCATAACCAGGGTGTCAGCTTAGCTCCTTTACAGGGTCTTGCCCTATGGAAAATATTCCTGCCGACTACTGGCTCATTCTTTGTATAAATTCTTACTGACTTGATTCGCATGACTCCCTTTCCGGCACCTTTCAGTGGACGTTTTCCCGGTTCGTTCCTCATTGCTTTCAGCTTTCCTGTTACAGCTGAATTCAACTCTCAGGTCATATCTCTAAGGGCTCAATTCAACTGTAACAAGACATTTCTTACATAGATACTTCTGATTCTTAAGCTGCCTGTATTTGTGGCCGTCTGATATCACTCTTCAGCTTCTCTGCGTCATAATCAACACCCTTGGTCAGAATTGTATAGAAGATTCTCAGAATCTTACAGGCCACCGCTACCACTGACTGCATCTTCTTCAGTGGGTTTTCTTTCCGGGTCCGGTAGTACTCGTGTATTTCCCGAAACTCAGCGTTCTTTCCTATCAGCGATATCGC
>NZ_LNAM01000123.1 GCF_001461035.1 Acetivibrio ethanolgignens
CTATATTTTCTGTTCAGCGTGAAAAGGAGGTGTTTACCGTGCGGGATGGGAAATACATTACGATCATGTCAGACAGAACACAGCTTGTACTGAATGCCAGCACGATTCTATATGTCCTGATGATTGATAAAACTGCCGAGATCCATGTGTCCGGCGGGAAGATATACAAAACGCGGATGAAGATCAGTGATCTGGAAGAAGCACTGGGGGACAATTTCCTCAAAGTCCACCGGGGCTGTTTGGTGTCCGCCAGAGCCATCCATGACATCACCGACCACATTGATCTCAACAACGGCGAATCCTTGATCTATACACTCCGAAAGAAAAAGCAGATCATCGCTCAGTTCCAGGCGGCTCAAAAACGTCTCATCAGCAGCTTTGCTAAAGACGAAGCCCCCTCCACTGAGGAGGAATACCAGGCCCATTACTGCGGCTTCGAGGCTATGCCCTTTGCGTTTACGGACATCGAAATGATCTTTGATGAGAAGCGCCGGGCGGTGGACTGGGTCTTCCGCTATGGAAACCCTGCTCTGGCAAAGCTGGAAAGACTGCCGCTTAAAACGCTCATCGGCAGCTCCTTCGGCAGCCTGTTTTCCAATATGGATGCCAAATGGCTGCGCCTATACGAGCGCGCCGCCCTATATGGGGAAAGACTGGAGGTCATGGATTACAGTCCGGAGATCGGCGCGTGGCTGAAGGTGATCTGTTTTCCCACCTTCCAAGGTCACTG
>NZ_LNAM01000124.1:0-47311 GCF_001461035.1 Acetivibrio ethanolgignens
AATGTATTTCCCATCCCGCACGGTAAACACCTCCTTTTCACGCTGAACAGAAAATATAGACAGAAATATTATCACACATTTTCTGTCGGATTTCAACTGCACCTCGTTGCCGGGCATAGGAATGCAAAAATTTTCGGTAACATAAGTTATCAGGAATTCACAATACTACGCGCACATGTGCGCAAGCAATGCCTGTGTTAATACACACAGGCCCGCAGAGTGCAAAATCTCTCCGTGATTTTCCTCTCTGCTTGCTTGCCCGGGGCAGCGCCCCCAAGCCCCCTTGAACACAGAATTTCGTTCTGTGGCTGCGCGGTCTCCGTTCCACTCCGGTCGGCACTAAGCGGACATCCCCCGGATGTCCAGTGCCTGCGAACGCTTTTGACCATGACCGGCTCACCGCTGGCCGTGGTCTTTTTCCTGTTCTTTTTTCTGTTCCTCGTCCATTTTCAGTAGCCGGTCCACATTGGCCTTTGCCGTTAAAAGCTCCCGCATTTCCTCACGGGAGCGCCGGTACTCGGCGTAGGTTTTCTTCTTTTCCTCCAGCAGCTTTGCATACTCGGCTTGCAGGTCTTTGACCTTGGGCAGCTTCTTCACGCCCATCTCGTCAAAGGCATTTTTTGCCGCCTGATGGATCAGGATTTCCTGCTCATGTTCCTCCCGAAATTTTCGGGAATAACCGGCCTTGCGGTAGGCTACATAGGTTTCACGGGTCTTGGCATAGTTTACGATGTGAGTACGCAGAACAGCGATCTCCGCCATGCGTTTCTCCGCCGCCTTGATTTGCGCCGAAAGCTCATTGTGATGTGCCGTGGCAGCCGCAGCCTTTTCTTCCAAAACCACATACTCCAGCAGATTGTTCTCTGACAGGTAATTCATGGTCTGCGCCATTTGTTTCAGATTAAAAACTTTAGCCCATCGAGCATAGCCTGCACCTTTTCCAGCCTGCAATTTTGCCTGAATGTCCACCAGCAGATTGACCTTGGGCGGCTCCGGCTGCACGATGGATTTTTTACGGGGCGTATGCTGTTTTTCACCGGCCAGCACCGCACGGATTTCTGCTTCACTGTACCCGGCCCCCAGCTTGTCATCCATGCGGGCTACATTCTTCCAGCCGGGTGCTTTGAGCCGGATTGCTTTCCCGCGCCGGGATACTTCACAGCCCATTTCGGAAAGCAGCTTCAGCAGCGCATCAAAGTCCGCCGGTTTCTGCTCCAGCACACGGTCAATCATCACCCGCAGCTGCTCCCGATGGGAGGGCTTGGCCTGATCACCCAGCCATTTGTTGTAGCTTTTTCCGTGGGGCTTGGGATTCTCCACAATAGACAATCCGTTCTCGATACAGATGGTATCGCTCAAGCGTCGGACGGCTCTGGTGCTGCCCCAAAAGTTGCGGAATTTTCGGTCACAATCTGCATTGACCGCCGACCAGATGATGTGATTATGAACGTGCGATTTGTCTATGTGAGTGCAGACCACAAAGGCGTGATTGCCCTTGGTGAACCGCTTGGCAAATTCTATGCCCAGGCGGTTGGCTTCCTCCGGTGTGATCTCTCCGGGTTTGAAGGACTGGCGCACATGGTAAGCGATTACATCATCCGCACCGCGCACCCGCCCGGTGGCGGCGATATACTGCCGCTTCGCCAGCAGAAACTCCGCATCGGCGGTCCGGCTGTCACAGCCATAGCTGGTAATCAGTTTTCCGTTGTCGGTCTTTTGCGGATTTGCCACATAATCAATGATGTCGCTGATTGCCTGACTTTCGGTGCGCCCCTTGCCGATATGCAGGGGCATGATGCGTGTGGTTGCCATAGATGGAGCCTCCTTTCCAAAAAAGAAAAGGACAGCTGTGTGAGCTGTCCTTTGGTTAATCTAAATTTTCAACAGGCTGCTGTGCTTTTAAGACTGCAATCCGTTTGGTATCCACAAAATGAGTTGCATACCATTTCTCAATTTCCAGATTTCCGCTTTTGCTGAACCGCAGCGGAATCACCGGCTTGTGTCCCTGCCCATTTTTCTTTTTTACACCCCCTTTCTTGTAGTAACAGAAGGAGGGTTTTAAGCCAGTTTTCTGTGCGTACACTCGCATCTGGTGCATGATGAATGAGAGTTTGCGCAGATTGACAGTACATACCCGTTCCAGATAATCAACCCGCCCAAACCGCCAGTCCTCATATTTCTGTTTTGGCAGGACACCGATCTCCATCAGTACATCTACCGGAGTCGCATAACCACGGCGCTGGCATTGATGATAGACCGCTGAATGTACTTTTCCAATCAGTTCTTTTTCAGTCATGGCAGTTATCTTTCTTATCGTGCCAGTTTTTCAAGACAGCCTCTACCTGAGCAATCAGCTGTTCCTTGTCCGGCATATAGAGAACATACCGGGATGCGAAAATATTGTTGGACAGACCGCCCAAGGCATATTCCGCCGCGATGCTGTCTTTTTCCGTACAGAGGATAATACCGATAGGCGGGTTATCGTCAGGGTCGTTGACTTCTGCCGCATAGTAGTTTAAGTACATATTGAGCTGACCGGCAGCCTCTGGTGTCAGTTTTTTCGTTTTCAGTTCAATCAGTACATAAGCACGGAGGATTTTATTGTAAAATACCATGTCCACATAGTAGTGGGTATTGTTCAGGGTCACGCGCTGCTGGGTTCCGACAAACATGAAGCCCCGTCCAAGTTCCAAAAGAAACTTTTCGATCTGTACGACAAGAGCTTTTTCCAAATCGCTTTCCAATATGGGCTTGTTCTCCGGCACACCCAAAAACTCGAACACATAGGGATCACGGATGATGTCAGCTGGCTGATTGATTTCAATCCCTTTCTGCGCCAGAGAGAGGACCTTTTCTTTATTCGCATCTCCGCTGGAAAGTAGCAGCCGTTCATACAGCGAGCTGTCAATCTGCCGTTTCAGCTCCCGAACTGACCAGCCCGAATTGATAGATTCTTTCTCGTAAAAGCTGCGTTTGTTCTCATCCGTAATACTCAAAAGTTCACAGTAATGAGACCAGGACAATTTGCCAGACACTGTCTGGCATTTTTCATAAGCAAGATAAAATGCCCGCATATTTTGCAAATTAGAACGAGAAAAACCTTTTCCAAATTCCCGTGTCAGCTCTTTGGAAAGTTCCCTTAAGGTTTGTTTTCCATAATCCGCGCGAATCTGATTTTGCTGTTCATACTCCACGATAATCCGGCCAATGTTCCAGTAGGTTGTCAAAAGCTGCGTATTAACCTGCTGTGCAACATTTTTTCTGGCGTTTTCCAGCAGCTCTCGGATTTCCAAAATCATGGAGTTGTTTGGCGTTAATTGATTTTCCATACACGCCCTCCTTTATCTAAAACTATCCGCACTCGGCGGCAGAATATATTCTTATATAGTATATCCTATTTTCAATGGAAAGTAAAATAACATCAGTGGCATATTTTATCCATAAACCAAATCCTGAATGGCAAACTTCAAGTCCTGCACCTTGCCCAGCAGCCAGATGGCAGCCATCGGCAGACCATAGGGACTAATAAGGAATGCCATCACCAGTAGGGCGATCACCATGCTGATAAGCCCCAGCACCAGACCGGAAACATAGACGATCCCCACACAAATCCAAACGAACAGGGTCAGTGTCAGAATTACCGGAGCTACCAAAATCTTCAACAACAGTTTTAACAAAAACACCAATGCCCTCATTGTTATGCCTCCTCCCAAAATCACAGTTCCTGTTCCTGATTCCATTATCCCTGTCTCACAGCCAAAAGGCAAGGATATGGGCAAAAAGAAAAAGCCAGAGATTTGAAAATATGTATAATTTTCAAATCTCCAGCAAAAATGAGCCTTAATAACTATTCTATTTTTTCTTCATGAAACAACCCTGGTTTATAATAAATACTATCAAAGGCGGCAGGCCATAAATTAACAGCAAAGCTCATTCTATCTTATCCTCTCCTATGCCTCTGGAAAAATCCTGATATAGATTCCTGCAATTATCCCATATAAGCTTGGAAAAGTGCCAAATACCAGCAGTGCAATTTTATCTGTTGTATTGCTGGCTTCTAAAGCCGCTTTTCGCTTCCCCTGATAAGTATCCTTCCACTCCTGCCTAAGCCGCTTTTGCAGATCCTTTCGCTTCGGCATATACTTTTTCACGCGATACCAGGCAATCTGAATATTCAGCAAATATCTTTTTATTGCTGCCGCAGCCATTTCCTTATCTCCTGCCTGTGTAAAGAAAATAACTGCCTCCTTCAAGGCCTCCAGCTTATCCAGCCTTTTTTCACTGTAGCCAGCATTCATAATACTTCCCTCACGCTGCAAATATTTGTACAGGGGCATTGGACTTACTACCACCGTATCTGCTGCATACATCACACGATAGGTTACAAATTCATCCTCATGGATCCTTCCCTCCGGATACTCCAAAAGCCCTTTTAGATTTTTATGATATAGCTTTCCCCATGCGGTAATCATAGGTCGTCGGCTATTTTTTACAATTTCCTTTGCTGCTTCTTTTCCTGTAAGCATATAAGGCTTTTCTTCCCTAAGCTGCTTCTTTTTCCTTTGATTTTCTTTTTCCCAGACCGGCTCAAAGGAACAAACAGAAATCTCAGCCTGATGCTGTACTGCATTTTGATAAAGAACCTCCAAATACCGGGCATCCACCCAGTCGTCACTGTCAATATAAGTAATCCATTCCCCCATCGCAGCCTTAAGTCCCTGATTTCTAGCCCCTGACAAGCCTCTGTTTTGCTGATGGATAACCTGTATTCTGCTATCTGTTTTCTGTAATTTATCGCAAATAGCTCCGCTTCCATCCGTAGAGCCATCATCAACCAGTATGATTTCAAACTCACTCTGAGTCTGGTTCAAAAGTGATGCTACGCATCTTTCAATATAGTCTTTAACATTATATACAGGCACAATTATACTTATCATTTTTCCCTCTATTTTAGTGTCATTTTCGTGTACAGTTTCAAAAGTGGATACAGGCAGAAGAACAAAAAAGCACAGCTTCCTTCAGCCTTCCATCTTATTAAATGCAGACAGATTGTATAGAATACTGTCTGAAGCCCTGATGGCAGAGGCTTCAAATATTTTGCCGATTCTTTTTGCCTAATTACACGCTGTACCGGCTGACTGTCTATAAAGGCTTTTATTCTCTCTTTTAGCTTTGCCATAGAGTTTCCTTCATAGGCTGTATTTTTAATTAAAGACCAGCAAAAGGTTCTCATAATAAGCGGTACCACCATGTCAAGGTTTTCCTCCAGCTTATTTTCTTCTTCCAGATACTCTATTATTGTTCTTAGCATTTCTACATTTTTTCTATGTATCTGTGGGTCTGCACTTCTCGTCGTAGACACATTTTCTATAACGTAATAATATATCGGAATATCAGCACAATACAGAACTGGTTCCTTGCTCCAGGCCTTCAGATTAAAAAGGGTATCCTCCATGTAAACGCTACGAATGTCATCCATTTTCAAGTCATGGCAAAGCAGAAAATCCCTTCTGTAAAGCTTATTCCAGACATAACCAAAACAGCTTTCTGTTTTTATGCTGTGGTAAAGAGCCTTTTCTTTCTTACTTCCTGTTCTTCCGGCAAAGCCCTCCAAGGGGATATGAACCCATTCCTCCCGGGAAGCACTCACTCTTACATAGCTTCCCATGGTAATATCCACTTTCTGCTCTTCAGCCTTCTGCCACAAAAGATATAGCCTTTCCACATCCACCCAGTCATCTGCATCGACAAAATGAATATATTTTCCTGTCGCTGCCAAAAGTCCTTGATTTCTGGCAATTCCCTGTCCACTATTGGCTATATGCAGAATGCGAAGCCTTCTATCCCTTCCTGCCGCTTCCTCACAAAGCTCTCCGGTACGATCTGTTGAACCGTCGTCCACCACAATAATTTCTATCTGCTCTTCCCTATTCCATTTTTGAAGAGAGCTTATACAGCGTAAAATCCACCGCTCCCCATTATAAACAGGTATAATAAAGCTAATCTCTACCATCATACCGGTCTCCTAAAAATTATTTTTATACCTCTCCTAACGCAGGCTCTGCCCGTCTGGAAAAAGGGGCCAAATCTATAATATAGCTTCTCCAGCCAGTTCTGCCATATCAGTTCTGCTTCCTTATCCTCCAGATATTTTATAATCTCCTTCCCGCTATCTATTCTCCAGGCCGCATACTTTTGCAACTCTTCTATTTTACTTCCTTCACCATGCTCTTTTATCCATTGACAATCTAATAGCATAATTATCTTTCCTGAATTCAGTTTTTTCATATAAACAGGGGCGTACTCATCATATATTTTCCTGAACTCCTTGTCTTCCAGCATCCCGCCAGGTAACGTATATAAACAGCATTTTCTCATATCTACATATTTTTTTGCCATCTCTATAATATACGTTTCTGCCAGGAACCGTTTTCTGAAAAAAAGAAAATCATATTTATTTGGCAGCTTTTTATCAAAAAGGTACACCAAAAGCCTCTTTTCATAAAAAATTGCTGTACTGATTCTATGGGCACCATCCATTGCCATATATTTTGCATCCACTGGTATTGGATTTCCCAGCTGCACTAAGGTATTGGAATCCTCCCTTGTAGTGCTTGCTATTTGCTCAAAGGTATCTAAATATTTCTGAAGCCCTCTTTTTTCATTTTGTCCCGACTCAATCATCAGACGATTAGAGAAGGCTTCCAAATGCTTTTTATACAAGTCATCAGCCTTTTTCCTATCATAGGTTCCGTTCTTTGCAGTCAAAAGCAGAAGTTTAGCCATAAGATCCAGACGATACGGAGATATAAGGCTCTCTGCACTCACTTCCTTGCGTCTGATTTTCATGCTCTTCTTAAGCCGGAAGGTAGCACACAAATAGGGATACTGCTCAAAAAGGACGTTCCTTTCATTCCTGCCCTGCTCTCTCCACTTTATATAACAAGCAGTAAATATCGGCAAATATACCAGATTAGATGCCAACGCACAAATCACCATTTTGACAATAAAAGCCCCTGCTGTTTCCCCTGACAGCTTGCTTACCATCAGATCAGTCAGTAAAAATGAAATTCCCATCAGACCAATAGTGATACTATTATAAATAATTTCATTGAAAAAGCTCTTCTTAAAATAATCATACACAATTTTTGATTCATACCAGAACAAAGTCGTAACCGAGGACACCGTTGTTGCAATTAATACTCCTTTAAGCCCCCAGGCTCTTCCCATAATATAGGAGAGAATACTATTGAGTATACCCTTCAGTAATATGATATTTTGTATATTCCGGAATAAGCCCGCTGCCTCCCGATACATCTTAACTGCATTATGGGCTTCATCCAGATAAAAATTCACCAATAGCACCAGTATTATTTCCTCTGAAAAAAACTCAATTTTTCCCATCCACAGCCGGATAAAATCCTGTACCAAAAAATAAAAGCATATAAAAGATACTCCCATTAACCAGGCATTTACCAGAGAATACAGGCAAAATCCCCTGTACTGCTTTTCTTTGCTGCTCGTTTGTATCTGATAGCCTACCCTTCCCCGGATAGCTTCAAACAAAGCACCTGCCAGACTACGGATACCTACCATAATAAACATATAGTTTGAATATATTCCAACCATCGCCGTATTAATAAAGTAAGAAATAAAAATGCTATCCGTATTATGAATCAGCACACTTCCAAACCGATAAAGCCCCATGGAAAATATGTTTTCCCTTGCTTCTTTTTTCTCTTTTTCCAAAAGCTCTTCCTTAGATTGATAAATATATGCATATTCTTTTTCCAGATATTTTTTTAAAATAACGTTGGTCACAAGATTTTTCGCCAGAATGCAAATAACCATCAGCTCATAGTTATGAAAATACTTTAATACAAAAACTTCTGCAGCAAGGGCTGTCACATCAACACCACCTGTTACCATCGCTACCACATACCGCCTTTGATCTGCCTGAATAAAATAGTTGCGAACCAGCTGACGGTTATAAAGTACCACTGACAACAGAAAGGTTACATAGGTAGTACAGATTTCTATGATTTCTACATCTGCATTTACAAAAAACACGACTGCAAAGGTAGAAATTGCACCAACTGCCAGCACCAACAGACTTACTCTTTTGTAAAAGCCGTCATAATACTGATAAAATGCTGCCAGCTTTTCTCTATCGTTTCTGGCAAATGCCCCGTATAAGCTGAACAGCATAGCTGTCCCCATGCCAAAGAAAGCAAAGGACATAACATCGCAGAAATTCGAGTAGACACTTTGTATACCAAGATATTCCATACCAAGATAGTATTTAATGGCTCTTTTTGATATTAGATTTGTCATCAGTGATACAATCTGTATCACCATACTAGCTGCAATATTTAACTTTAAGCTCCTGTTTTTACCTTGCTGTGCTTCCTTCTTTGTTGGCATACACTATCCTACCTTTGTTTGATGACTTCATCGTATCAACTACCTTATAATCACAAAAAATATAGGTGTCAAAATTGCGTTCAATCCAGCGAATCCTGAAAAAGCTGTAGCTCCAGCCTGCAAGCATTCCGACCAGAGCTCCCATCCCCCAAAAAGGAGCTTCATACTGGCTTGAAGCTAAGCTTGCTCCCAACGTAACCAAAAAATAAATTCCCCCTGTTATCATAGCCCCTTTTAAATCAGAGAAATAATACAAATACACCAGGTTGCCGTACATCATAAAAATTCCCAGATAAGCGACTACTAAAGCTGGATATATAGCCAAGGTAACACTATCTATCCCCAGACTCGTTCCAAAAGAAATAATAAGCAGATAAATCACAGAGGTAATTGCTACCTGTGTACTGAATATCTGTCCAATCTGCTGTGAAAGGGTACGGAACATCTTTTTTCGCCCCTTTACCAGCATTTTGTAGGTTCCACCTAAAACAGCCTCCATGTACTCCTTGTAAGCGGTGTGAAATTTAGTCTCTACTGATACCGTAAAAACAACCATAATAAAAATATTGGTAAGCATAGCCAGATAAGTAGCCATATCATAGGCCTGGTTCGTATAAAAGGTTTTCGCTGTCTCTGTACGGCTCGGCATCGTCCACATTACAAAATTGTGTGCATACAGACCAAGCGTATACATCATATTTGCAAGCAGCAGGCTTTTATAAGACATCATATAATGCATACATTCTCCATATCCAGTCTCCGAGGAAGAAAAATATCTTTTTATATAAGCAAAAATCTGTATTGCCGTTACTAAAAAGCCAGCTGCCAATGCATAAATTATTGCATGAATTACATCCTGCTGTCTCCATTGATATAAAAAAACCGCCAGTAAAAAGGCAAGCAGAGAGCCTGATAAGAAAAATATCGTAATCATTTTATAATCCTTTGTTGCATGAAGATAAATAATAGAAAAAAATACCATAATCAAGGAAATCCACAATACATAGGCAGCCAGAATATAAGGATAATCAATTTCTCCTCTTATCCGAAGACTCCAGCCAACAGGCAGAAAAAGCAAAGAAGAAATTGCTGCACATACCGTAATTCCCATATAGTAGGAGTTTAAAATATTTCTGTATTCCTCGGTGTAAAATTTATCTGCAATGTATCTGGAAAAAACGACGTTAAAAGGAGCCGTTACAATAACAGAAAAAATGAAGGCATACAAAATTGTCGAAGAAAGCAGCTCCCGGTCAGCATAAGACACATCACTTATTTTCAGGAAAAAATATAATCCAAGAATAGTGCAAATTGAAAAAATCATGGGACCAAGCGTAACGACTGTACTATATAAAGCTCCAAGAGCTCCTCTGGTAATTCCCTCCTTCCGGTATATTTTCTTTAACTCAAATCCAATTCCTGCCATAATTCTCCCTTTCCTTCTAAATCATATCCTTATACAGCTGATGATATCTTTTAAATACCTCCGCTTCTTCATAATACTCACAGACACGTTGATAGCCGATAGCTCCCATCCGTTCCCTGCCGTGTTTATCTTCGGCAAGCTTTAAGATGGCTCTGGCAATTTCCTTTACACCCATAACCGGCACAATATAACCGGCACTTCCATAATTATCCTGCTCCCCTTGAATTAATCCTCTGCAATTTCCCACATTTGTAGCAATATATGGTTTCTTAGCTGCAAAGCCCTCTAGAATGGAAAGCGGCTGTCCTTCGCTTAGACTAGTTAATATCATAAAGTCCATTTTGCCAATATATTCTTTTACATGGATAGCTCCTGTAAATACTACGTCCTGAATTTGCATATCTAAAACCATAGTGCGGCACTCCTCTGCATATTGCTTTGCTTCCTCCATGCCACCCATAATCCAAAGCTTCAGCCTAGGCTCCTTTTCCTTTGCGATGGCAAAGGCCGCCAACAGTGTCTTCACATCCTTAATTGGAGTTACTCTCAGCACAGCCCCTACATTAATCCAGCTGTCCTCTGCATCCTTTTGAGGGATATCTGCAAAATTTTTATAATTAACTCCATTTGGAATAACCAGCGTCTTTTCCGGCATACACCCCATCTCTATCTGTAGCTTTCGTGCATCCTCAAATAAGGAAATCACTCTATCTGAAAAATCATAGCAGCACCTTCCTATCTTTTTAAACTGGTCAATCCATAACTCCTTATAAATTCCATTTACCCAGTCTGCCTTGATAATTTCCTCTTCTCTTTCTCTGATATAAAGACCATGCTCCGTCATAAGAAATGGTGTATCTGTCATACATTTCTGTAGACTTCCCCAGATACCGGCATAGCCATTAGACACGGAATGGTACAAATCTGCTTTTTCAACTCTGGATTTTAAAATCGTAAACAGGGGCAGAAAAAGAGAACGCATCGTCCATAGGAAATCGGAGAATATCACTCTTTTATAGTTTTCATTATAATAATTACGGGTCATCCGGAAGAAATCCTTCCCAGATAAAAGGGCATTTAAAGAAACCTCTTTTTCTGCAAAAAAACGGATAATAATATTCCAATCGGGATTTTCCCCAAATATCAGACTTTCAAAAGCATCATACTCCTCACCTGTCAGCCTTATCTTCTTTTGTACCCTGTTATTTACATAGTCATCCGATAAAAGATATACCTCCTGAATCTGAGTTACATTGGGTGGTATCTTATATTTAAACTGCTGTCTGGAATCTGCCATAGCCGCAATCGCCTGAATTACAAACTCCACATCCGGCATACTTAAGAGCAGCTGCTGTACCCAGCTGGAAACACCACCGGTCACATAAGGATATGCCCCCTCTACAATTAAACACACTTTCATCGCTTTCTCCTCTAACCTTGAAATTCTATTTTTGCCCTTTCCTTCGTTATCTTAATCAAATACAAATTATCAGAAATCTCCGTTACCTCTGCATTCAAGGCTTCGATAATCTCTTTTTTCGTCCGTAGATAAAAATAGGCTGCATCTGCAAAAAAATCAATCTGGATGTCAATCCCCTCCGAGGTATAGCTAAGCCTTGGTTCCATAACCTCAAAGGCTCTGATACGGTAAACAGCCTCCCTGGCTGAAACTCTGTCCAGCCAGAAAATCTCCTGCTTCTCCGTTCCAAGAACCGATTCCAGATTGTTGCTGAAATCTATCCAATCTGCACTGCTTTCCTCATCCAGAAACTCATCTATGTTAATGACTGAAGAAGTAAAGCCAAGACCCTTTATACCACTTAGATTTTCTACCAGAACCGTCCGATAGTCTGCTGTAGAAATATTCATATACGGAATCTGTACCTGTTCGTTCTCCAGCCAGCGAAATTCCGGAGACCATTCCTTTAAGACATTATCAAACTCTGATGGAACCTTTTTCTTTCCCGTTTTAAGATTCCACTCACCAATCTCGTCATAGTTTTTCTCAATATTCTTAATATAATATTGTATTAATGGATTCGTCGTGGTTTTTATTTCTTTTTTCTGAGAAGTATACCAGGTAGCCTTTAAGCCGTATCTATCCTCGCATCGGCGGATTTCCGGAAAGAAAATATCATTTTCCACTCCAAGGGCATTCTTCCCATAAACAGACTCCAGATATTCCTCCGAAGCCGTTCCTGTATATTCTTCATAGGGCATACCTACAACCATAAAGCAATAAGCGTTTACAATAGGATACATATAGCTTTCATATACATCTTCAAGCAAAAAGCTGATAACAGCATAACCTGTTTTCTTTTCAAATAGAGACTTATCTGCCACATAGATACTACCAGAATCTACACTTTGCTTATATCGCCAGAACAAGGGAATATCTTTTTCCAAGGTTTGTGCATAGACCTCCGTCTGATTTTCCAGTTCAATCTTTTTAACCCTTATTTTCTCCTTGCTTTCCGCTATTTCACCAAAAAGCAGAGCTTCGGAAAGCCGTACTCCCCTCTCTCCTTCTATTCCCTTATAGGACTCTATTCCCAAAAGCTTCAGGAGGGATTTTTTCCTTAACTGTTCCTCCTCCGGTATCTGGGTAAAAAAAATAATCATTCCTTTTTTATTCCATTTATCCAGCGTTATAAGCTCAGACTCCGAAAAAGAGGCTTGGCAGACAAACAAAATAAAGGCATCTTTGCAATTTATTAATTCCTCTTTTATTACATAGCTCATTTTCATATTTTCTAATTGAGCCTCTGTAATCTGGCAGCCTATCGTTTGATTTCCCCACAGATATATCATCTGCTCTCTTTTATCCTGAGCTTTTATTTTCTCTGTTTCTTTAAAGGCTTCTACTGCGTCCACCACTCTTTTATGCTCTGCCGCTTTCTCCTCCATTTTTTTTGTGCTAACCAGAAAATACTTTAGGTTGCTAAAAGTAGTAAAAATCAAAAGCATTAGAAAAAGTACAGCTACAATATATAGAAACAGATGTCTTCCCAACTGATTTTTTCTTAAAATTTCTGGTTTTTTCAATATTTTCATTTTTATCTCATTTCCTATATCTCAAATAAACATTTAAGCTACTAAAACACATTAAAATCATATATTTTGCAACCTTTAACAGTCCACTGTGCATAGAAGTCCCTGCTGTACGCTTATGCATAATCGCCGGAAATTCTTCTATTTTGTATCCTAAAAGAAGCATTTGGATTACCATATTCATATCCGGATATTTTAAATCAAAATTTCCATACCTTGCGTAGAAAGAAAAGGCTCTTCGATTCAGTCCCTGAAGCCCGCTGGTCGGATCTGTTAAATCGTTTCCTGTATTATGCTTAATAACAGAACGAAACATATTGATTGCAAGCATTTTAAGCTTCGACATACAAAAGCTTTGGCTCCCCTCTAAAAAACGAGAGCCTATAACAATATCCGGAAAATCTGTTTCTCCCCCAGCAAAGCAGCCCAGTCTTTTACAGATAGTATCTATATTTTTCAAATCATGCTGTCCGTCTGCATCAATCTGCAGTAAATAGTCATAGCCCTTTTCTACGCCATACTTATAAGCGGTTTGTAAGGCAGCACCATATCCCATATTGAAAATCTGACGAATTACCTGATAACCGCATTCACAAACTATCTGTGCCGTTTTATCTGTTGACCCGTCATCAATCACCAGGATATCCATCTGCTCCTCCAGCTTTTCTTTTTTAATCCTTTCCAGAAGCAGTCCAATGTTTTCTTCTTCATTATAGGCCGGTATAGTCAAAAGTATTTTTTTCATTCACTCATCCCCATATCTCCTTTTTAGCAAGAACCTTATAATCTACAAAAAGATTAATTGTAAAATAAGGATCCTGTTCAATCTTATAAATGCACACCTGTTCATCTTCATAGTAGATAGAAACATGGCCTGGATATATCTGCCCTACTGTCTCTATCCAGTAATAAAGCTTTGACATAAGAATATCTCTTTGGAAATAATAAGGTGCATCCAGCGAATGTATAGAGTCCACTCCATAATCCCAGCTAATTTTTTTTAGAGCCAGCTGCCCATTAAGTTCCTTTACATTATCCTTCGCAACTATATCACTACGATCAATTGCCCTTTTCGCATTTTGAAAGGAAATTGGCTTTTTCTCCGATACTACATAGATTTCTCTGGTAGGTATATAGATATCTCCCTTTCCCTCCTCCAGCTTCTTGATTAAATCGGTTATCTCATAATGGTATCCATCATAGCGTATAATCGATAAATCATTTGTCGGTGAAATAACTGTCCAATTCTCTCTTTTCTCATGTTCCACCAATTCAAGACAGGTTTTTACATCTGCCTCAGTAGCTATTATCTCAAAAAATAAATTTTCTTTTTTCTTTCCTGCACCGCTAAAAATAAGATATGCCATTTCACCTGCAAGCAGTAAAACAAATATCCACTGCACATAAGCAACCCTCATTTTCAGATGCTTTAGTATACAAAACAAAATATCAAAGGGCATGCAAAAAATTGGAATTGATAAAAACATTAAAAAGGTTGCCATTCGCTTAACCTCTATGAGAGTCATCAGATTCAGATAATAGGTGCAAGCCATAAAGGCACCTGCCTCCCACAAAACCGCAAAAAAAACATCTCTTTTAAATTTATCTTTGTTATTTGCAAAAATAATACCGAGCAATGCATACAAAAGCAATATTTTATTTGCTAATATAAGTATCTTTGCAGTCTTTTTCTGGTTTACAAAATTTTCTGCCAGATATACTGCTTCTTTTTCAAAAATAGAAGCAGTCTCTAAGGCTGCTTTTGTATCTTCTGTTTTCTCTGCTTCTCCTCCTTCAGCCGCAGCCGTTTTGGCAGTAGTACTGGTCATTCCCAGAGCCCACTCTATCGACCGCTCAAACTGATAACCACAGACATGGCCTAGGGCATAGGGTACGCAGGCCAGAAAAACTCCTATACTTCCTGCTGCTACCAAAGGTAGCACCATTCTTTTTTTGAACAGCCGGTACAGATAAGTAGCTCCAAAGCACACACACATGACCGCACACAAAATAGTAATATAAAAATGTGCCATTAGGCTCCAGGTAATGCATAGGGAAAATAATAACAAATCCTTTTTTTCCTTTTTCTGTATGTACTGTATCAGGCTATGCAGCATACCAAAGGCAGCTACCAGCCCAAATTCCATTGGAAATGAAATCTGAAATCTGAAATATGCATTTACATCAAATATATCTGATAAAACCAAAAATATCCATCCAGCCAATGCCACATAGGCATTATCAAAGCAGCTCCTAAAAAACAGATAGGCCGAAGCAAATACCAATACTGTCGATAAAATAGAAAAGGTTATATATACTCTGTATGTCGTCAGACCAGATAGTACAGCAATTGCTGCTACCAGCGTGTGCATCCCGTGAGGATACATACCTGCGGGAAAAATATTTCCATGAATCAGCTCACTAATCCAGTATAGATGGGTTTCCTCATCTGCATGACCATATGCCGTATTATGAAGCTTATACCAGCCATAAAACCAGATAATCCATAGTATTACCAAGCCAAAAATGCTTAACTCTGCCCAATGCCCTTTCAGATACTTTTCATTTACTGCATTCAGCCTTTTTTCAAGCCTGTTTTTAATATTTCTTATAAAAACCTTTTTTCCATAGGTTTTCATCATCAGCTCATACAATATGTCTTCTATCTGCTTCCATTTCTTCCAGAGTGCATCTTTGTTCCTGAACCCACACCATGACAATGGAAGAAACAATAAAGTTACAAGTAGCGTTAGGAAACTAACTCCATGGCAAAGTCCAAGCCCCCACACAACAAAACCAATATATAAATTGCCAGTACACTGATAAAAAAAGAAACGAAAGATCAGGTTTTTTCCCCTCACATATTGGTGCAGGCAAACCAAAGGAATATAAAGGGTTAATATGATATACCAAGCTGTACTGCCACCAATTGTCCAAGCATTTTCCCAGTTCATTTTTTACCTCTATTCTATGATGTGTAGAATCTTATCCATCCTATAAGCTCACTGTCCAGCTCCAGCTCAGAGCTTTTAATTATGTCCATTGCTTTCTCAAAGTTTTGAGTATCCTTCGTATAAAAATAATATTTCAGAACCTCCTTTGCGGCATCGATATCCTTTTCCATTATTTGTTCTGCACGAGATACCCACCTTTCTACAGCAATGTTATTTTTCCCCTCTTTCTCAAGGGAAATCATCTGAGATATTTTTATGCCGTCAATCTCTCCTGGATTAAGCTGATACAGCAGTTCCATATATTTTTCAAAATTCCCCACATACATCTGCCGTTCTGTACCACTGAAGATGTTTTTCTGGAGAATATCAGCACAAAGGCGGAGATATCTCAAAAGTATTTCAGGATCCTCCTCCTTATCGCACAGCAAACGAAGATTTCTTTCACTTTCCTTATATTTTACAATCGTATCCGAGATATAGGAGGCCGCATAGTGTACTACCTCTGTGTCCTTTTGTTTCATAGCCTCCTGTATCTTTGCCATATAATTTTCTGCATCGTCACGCTTTAATACCTCTAGAAAGGCCTGCCGTTTGTCAATACTATCCGAGATACGCAACGCCTCATCAATTGGAACAATATTTTCCGCTTTCTCTATGTCATCACTAATAATTGTTCGCCCTTTCTTTTTACAAAATCCCAGCTCATCTTCATTAAGTTCAGTCTCATTTCCGTGAAAAAAGAGAAAATTTAACATTTGTGCCCCTGCTAAAAATACAGCTCCAACTCCCGGAACAAAAAGAATAAAAAGTCCAATGAAAGCTCCCTTCCGGTAATTTCCTTTCAGTATTCCCTGATACAGAAAATGTAACAGTGCAAGCAGTGTATTTATAATCAAGATTAGTATTAAAATTTTACTTTCCAACATTTCAACCCCTGTCGCTTATATTTTCAACCACTATATTTGCCCTGTTAAATCGTTCCTTTACATAGTCTGTTTCTTCTTCATTGGCATTCATCAAAATAATATACAGCCCATCCGCTCTTTTTCCTACAAAATCCGTTTCCCGAACAAAGCTGCTTACCTCAGAATATAATTCCTCCGTTCTGGCTTCCACTGTCTCCTGGGGAATTCGCAGCAGAGAATAGATTACCTTATTCTGCTCTCTTCCTTCTTTGCACAAGGTAAGAATCTTTTCAAAGCTCTCCTCCTGCAAAACCGCTGTGCCCTCCAGATACTGGTTCAAGTATTCATTCCAAATAATACGAGCTCTTCCCATAGAATTTTCAATCAGCTTTCCCAGCAATGCAAGCATATTAGATTCATAAAGATTTATCTTGGTCAAATCCTGTGTCCATATCATTACAATCGCTATCAGGCTGTCTTCTGCAAAAATACCACAAGCATAGGTCGGAAGCTCTGCCTTCATATCCCTGTTGCAAAACACATTTTTCTCTATCAACTCATTATACATAAAAAAGCCTTCATCAACACAAATAGACTTTCCCATAGAACGAGCCAATTCAGAGGAGGAGGCTGTCAAACGGAGATATTTTGCATCCTTCCCTGCAATATAGATGGCTACATCCTCTACCTGTAAAAGCTCCTTTGCCACATCAATTGCTTGAAAAACTACCCTTTGTGGCTCCCAGAAATCAAGGGAGCTGGATAATTCATAGACCTTGGCCATACTCATCTCATAGCTCAAAAGCCGCTGCTCATACATTTCCTTTATACAACGGTTTCCATCATAAATTTTGGTCATATCCAGTAGCTCACTCTGAAAATACCGTTTCTCATCCTCCAGATCCTCTGACCTCCGTTTATATTTATCGTGCATATATCCTGTAATTACACCTACTATCAATATCTGTAGTATATCTGCAAACGCAATATATTCGATATCCATACCCTGCAAAAAAAGTCCCAGTACCCTCACTATAAGCACAAAAAGGCTAGAAATCAAAGCCTGACTACAGCCATAAACAGTCGCTATAATTGCTACATAGAAAAGATAAAAATTGACATGCTCGCCAAGCCAGGTGCTGCGAAGCATAGCTGAAATGAAGGTTACAATAAGAAATAGTCCTACATTTTCTGCAAGGGGAAGTAGCTTTTTTCTGATACCACCTTTTACATTCTCCTTATAAAAGTTAGCTTCTCTTTCTTTGGTAAAAAGCTTGTAATATTCACTCAAGCCTTCCTTTAGCGTATATTTTTCATAAAATCCCATAGCCTCCTTTTCCGGCTCCTCTACAGCCGGAAGTGCTTCCTCAGCACCAGGCTTATCCTTGATATTTACCTGTCTTTCTCCAATAACCTTCTTAATTTCAGAAAGTAATTCTCTCTCCGTATGCACAGAGCCTTCTATAAAGTAGTTACTCTTTCTATCCTTTTTACTAAAAACTCTCATTAATGCATCTACGGCATCTTTTACATAAAGTATCCGGTGAAGACATTTCCCATATATCTCTATCTCATCCCGCTCCCAAAGTTCTTCCATAAGTTCGGCACAGATATCTGTCTTTTCCGTTCTGCTCTCGCCGTAAATTTCCGGAAAATGAATTGTAGTAATGGAAGGTTTCCCTGGCTCCTGTTGTTTTTCACACAATTCCTCCACCTGTTTATAGGTCCTCTTAATTTCAGAGTCTTCATATGTATTCAAGGTAGAACAATAAATAATCTCAGGAATTCCAGCCTCTTTCCCATTCAGTAATAAGTTTGTCATACCCGTCAGGTATTTTACAGCTTCCTGTTTTTTCTCTTTCCAGGTAAACTTAACATCACAAGAGCCGAGTATAATCATGGCATCAGCATCTATATTTTTCATAACCTTGCCTATACTTTTACTGCGATAGCTGAAATTATAGTCCTGAAATACTCCGCTGTGAGGTCTTTCACGTTTTGGTTTTTCCGAACCGGTTATTACAAATACATCATGCCTTTCCTTTTTCATTCGGCCAATTAATTCTTTGCAAAAAATACCATATTCGCCGCATATCAATATTTTCATCCCTTTTTTCTCTCCTCCTCTTTAAGATATGCCAGCTCTTCCCACAACTCCTGATTATTCTCCTCTAATAAAGCAATGTGCATTGCCAGCTCCATTTGCTTTGCTTCCAATGCCGTAATCGAAAGGGTATGATGAAAAACAATCAGAATAATTACGATTAAAAGAAAAAATATTAATATAGCCGGAGGCCACCAAACCTCCAGCAAATCAGCCACCCATGGTATAATATCCGGAAAGCATGACAAGGTTAGCAAACCTACTGCACCAATTACCCACAGAAGTGCCTGGCTTTCTGACATTTCCTTCTTTTTCGTTTTCATAATCAAGCCGTAGCACATCAACAAACATATTCCTACAGCTATCAGCTGCCATAACATATGTATATGCATATCCTTTCCTCTTTTCTACTTAATGATTAAGTTTTATTCCAAATATTTCACATTTACAAAAAACGACAAAAACAGCAGAGACAGGACATCACCATATCCTGCCTCTGAAACCTACTTTATTTATTCTTCTATTTCCTTTCCCAGCCGGCGAAGCATCGTCTTCTTTACAGCACGGAAAATATTCTCATAACCGGTACACCGGCACAGATGACCGGATAAGAGCTTTCTAAGCTCATCATCGCTATACTCAATTCCGCTATCCAAAATCTCTAAAGCTGTCATAATAAAGCCTGGAGAACAGAAGCCGCACTGCACTGCAGACTCGTCTACAAAGGCCTGCTGGATATCAGAAAGCTCACCCTCTGGACCCAAAAGCCCTTCTACTGTCGTAATCCGCTTTCCTTCTGCCCAGACAGCCAGATAAATGCAGGAATTATAGGCCTCACCATCAATTAAAACAGTACAGGCACCACATTCACCTACCTCACAGCCTTTTTTTACACTGGTCAGGCGATAATCATTCCGAAGCATATCCGTAAGGGAAGCCCGGACATCTACCATGGTCTGGGTCTTTTTCCCATTGATGGTACAGGTAACTAACTGAAACTGCTTTTCTTCCATTAGATTTCACCTCCGGCTCTCTTAATTGCTTTTTCCAAACCACGCTCTGCCATAACCTCACCAATGTGGCAGCGGAAGGCCTTGCTGGCACGCCAGCTGTCACGAGGATTAATATCAAGAAGCACTGCCTCTCCAAATTTCTTACAGGTTTCCTTTGATACCGGCTGTCCCTTTACCAAAGCCTCTGCTGAAGGGGTTCTCATAGGCACCGGACCTGCAACACCATAAGCAATGCGGGCAGCTACGATTGTTTTCTTATCCTCAGAAAGCTTTACATTTACGGAACAGCCTGTGGTTGCGATATCCATCGCATTTCTCATGGCATACTTTGTATAGTGTCCAAAGTAACCCTCATAGGCCTCCTTTGGAATCAGAATACCTGTCTGGATTTCTCCCGGACGCAAATCCACGCAGCCAGCCTTAATATAAAACTCCTTAATTGGAATCCGGCGAATCCCCTCCGGACCGGAAATCTCTACAATCGCATCCCACGCATGAAGGGTGGATGCAGAATCTGCACTGGTAACACCATTACAGGTATTGCCGCCAATAGTTCCGATATTTCTAATCTGCGGTCCGCCTACCATATCTACTGCTTCACCCAGCACATTAATATACTTCTGAATAATCGGGTCTTTTGTAATATGGGAAAAGCTGGTAAGAGAACCAATGCGGATTGTCCCGTCGTCCTCCATTTTAACGCCACGAAGCTCATCCAGCTTATAAACGCTTACCAGCTCTTTTCCTGCCCGGCGTCCCTCACGAATCTGTACTAAAACATCACTTCCGCCAGCAATGACCTGTGCTTCAGGATGTTCCAGCAAAAGCTCTGTTGCATGGGCTACACTGGCAGCCTCATATAATGCTTTTATATCATACATTTTCTAACATCCTCCTTAAATAAGTCCTTCTTCCTTAAACCGTTCAAACAGCACTGCCGGCCGCATCGGTATCTGGTTTACAGCTACTCCGGTTGCATTTAAAATCGCACTGCGAATAGCGGAAGCTACCGGACATGCCGGTGGTTCACCTAACGCCTTGGTTCCAAAGGCACTGGTAGGCTCTGGATTTTCAATAAACTGTGCCTCCAGGTGAGGATGATCCATAAAGGTGGATAATTTATAATCCAACAAATTATTATTAAGAACTTTTGCTGTCTTTGGATCATACAGCATGGTCTCTGTTAAGCCAAAGCCAATGCCCATACTCATACCGCCGTGTACCTGTGCCTCTGCTAAAGCCGGATTAATCAGCTTTCCACAGTCATGCACATTGATAATTTTCTTTACCTCTGCACGGCAGAATGGCACATCTACCTCTACCTCTGCAAAGCAGCAGCCAAAGGAATATGCATTGGACTTTGTCTGATAAGTGCTTTCTGCTGTCAGGTGCTTACTGTTCTCCAGACTATAAAGAGCCTCTGTAGCCAGCTCACCAAGGGTCATCAGACTTCTTCCATCGGTAGTCCGGACAATATTTCCATCTATAATATCCAGATTATATTCCGGCATTCTTGTCAGCTCATGGGCATACTTTAAAATCCTCTCCTTTAATAAAAGACCGGTCTGACGGATAGAAAATCCGGCAGTATAGGTCTGACGGGAAGCGTAAGCTCCAGTACCAAATGGTGTCAGATCGGTGTCCTGGGTCGATATGGTATGTACCATTTCAAAGGGTATTCCCAAGACCTCTGCAGTCATCTGGGCATAGGCTGTATCAGCACCCTGCCCTATTTCTGTTTCTCCTACCTGCACCTGTACAGAGCCATCCTGGTTAAGTACCATGCGGCAGGAAGAGCTTTCAAGAGAAATTGGCCATACTGCCGTATTATACCAGAATACCGACATACCGATACCCTTACGGATATCGCCAGTTTGATTTTTATATTCCTCTCTCTTTTTATAATAATCCATATATTCAATTCCCTTATCCATACACTGATTAAAGGAATCATAGTAATTTTCATTTTTAGAAAAACCGTCTACATAGCCTACCGGCATGAGATTTTTTCGGCGGAACTCAATCGGATCCAGCCCCATGGCCATGCATACATCATCAGTATGGCTTTCGTAAGCAAAGGTTGCCTGCGGCATACCATAGCCACGCATGGCACCTGCCACGGTACGGTTTGTAAATACGGTATAAGCATCACATTCCACATTGTCACAAGGATAGAGCTGCGGAAATGCTCCCATTGCCTTTGCTGCTATACTATGTCCATGAGAAGCATAAGCTCCCTGGTTAGAAAATATCTCCAGCTTTCTGGCCGCATAGGTACCATCCGGCCGCAGATAAGAAATAATATGGAGCTTCATAGCATGACGGACACGGTTACATGCAAAGGTTTCCTCACGGGAAACATCCAGCTTCACTAACCTGCCACCTACCTGAGTACATAAATAAGCACATAATGGCTCATACAGTGCATCCTGCTTATTTCCAAATCCGCCACCAATGTATGGCTTAATGATGCGGATCTTACCCCAGTCCATACCAAGGGCCTGCCCAACAATTCGCCGGACAATATGTGGAATCTGTGTAGATGCCACAATGTTCAGTCTGCCAGCCTCTTCATAGCAATAGCAGATAAAGTTTTCAATATGGCTGTGCTGAACCGTCGGTGTCTCATACCAGCCCTCTACCTTAGTAAGTCCTTCTTCCTTACTTACCTCTTCATAGTTTCCTTTCCGGATACTGGTATGCTTTAATATATTATTCGGATAATCCTCGTGAAGCTGCGGAGCACCATCCTTCATTGCCTCAATAGGATCCAGTACAACCGGATACTCCTCATATTCTACCTTTAATGCACGAACAGCCCGTGCCGCTGCCACCTCATCCTCTGCAATTACGGCAGCAATGTCATCTCCGTAAAAACGGACTCTTTCTGTTAAGACCAGACGGTCTGCCACATCCTGATGATTCGGATCCGTTGACCATGGATGTCCAGCGGTTGGAAAATAATGCTTTTCTTTTACATCAAAACAGGTTATTACCTTAACCACTCCAGGTATTTTTTCGGCTTCTGTTGTATCAATTGATTTTACAATACCATTGCCAATGGTGGAATGGCAGATTTTTGCAATCAGGGCACCCTTATCACAAAGGTCGTCGGTATACTTTGCCCGGCCAGTAATTTTATCCACTGCATCCACACGCGGATAGCTTTTTCCTACTACCATTTTTATATTCCCTTCTTTCTTAAATAAAAACCCACTGATAGCAGCAGACTTCTCCATGGCCCATCAGGAGAAGTCTGTTGCCAGTATTTTTCTTTTCCCTCTATATTATCAGGTCTGAATAAAGATATATTTCAGGATGAACAATAGGGAAAGCACATACATAAGTGGACTGATTTTCTTTTCCCTTGCTTTTCCAGATGCTACGTTAACTACAACATAAGAAATAAATCCAAAAGCAATACCCTCAGAGATGCTGTAAGCTAAAGGCATAATCAGCAGGCAGATAAATGCCGGTAAGCTTTCGGTTGCATCGGAAAAGTCTATCTTTAAGATAGAACCAGCCATTAAAAATCCTACTACAACTAATGCCGGAGCAGTTGCAAAGGATGGAATAGCCAAAAAGATTGGAGATAAGAACAATGCAATCAGGAATAAAGCTGCAGATACCAATGCTGTTAATCCTGTTCTTCCGCCTTCTGCAACACCAGCTGCACTCTCTACGAAGGTTGTAGTAGTGGAGGTACCAAACACTGCACCTGCAGAGGTTCCAAGTGCATCAGATAACAAAGCTCCTCTGATTTTAGGAAGATGTCCATTCTCATCCAGCATATCAGCCTTCGTAGATACACCAATCAAGGTTCCCAGTGTATCAAAGAGGTCTACAAACAGGAATGAGAAGATAACTACGATAAAATTAAAGGACATTAACTCGGACGGATCAATCTTAAAGCACTGTCCCAGTGTCGGCATTATACCAGGAATCCCAAATCCACTGGAGAAATCAGGAAGTGTGCTGTACATACCAAGCTCTGGATTAGGTACATATACACCCACCAATTCCAGAATAATAGCAACACCCCAGGTTCCTAAGATACCCCAGAGAATATTTCCCTTAACATTTTTAGCAATCAGCACACCGGTAAATAAAATACCAAGCAGTGCTAAAATAACACCTACACCTACAGAACGGATAGAGCCATCAGCGATTGCTCCCTTGAAGCTATAAAGAGTAACAAGCTTTGCTCCTGTTACAATAACATGTGCATTCTGTAATCCAATGAATGCGATAAACAAACCGATACCAACAGTAACCGCATGCTTTAAGGACATTGGAATCGCATTGAAAATCGCTTCACGAACGTTTGTCACAGAGAGAACAATGAAGATAATACCCTCTGTAAATACTGCTGCTAATGCCATCTGCCAGCTGTAACCCATACCAATAACTACAGAATAAGCAAAATAAGCATTTAATCCCATACCCGGTGCTAAAACGAATGGGTAATTAGATAATAACGCCATCAGAATAGTTGCAAAGGCTGATGCCAGAACGGTTGCTGTAAATACAGCTCCCTTGTCCATACCGGCATCTGCCAGAATGGATGGATTAACTGCAAGGATATACGCCATTGCCATAAAGGTCGTAATACCTGCGATGACCTCGGTTTTCACATCGGTATGGTTCTCCTTTAAGTGGAACCACTGTTCTAATTTCTGATTCATACTTTCTCCTCCTTCAGATTGTTTTTGAACACATGCCCTTATTCATGTGAACTGGATTTATCCTACCTTTTAGTACGAACACCGGAAACATATTTGTCATAAATATTCCGGTCATCAGAAAAATACACGATTCTTTCCAGTCTTTCTTTCACCGTTAATTTCTGTGGATGCGGTAAATTTGTATCATCCAGAACTACCGCATCAAATTCATAGCCTTCCAGAAAGCTGCCTATCTTTCCAAAAAAGGCTCCGCCACCCATAGTGGCCATGTAGAATGCTTCTTCTACTGTCAGCGGTTTCAATGTATCATCCACCAGTCTCCAGCGAAGCTTGGAAACCTGAATCGCATCTGCCATTGCTCTGAAAATAGATGTCACATGTCCACCTGCCACATCACAGCCAAGACCTGTCGGAATTCCCATATCCAGGAATTTTCTTACCGGAGCAATTCCGGAAGACAGATTTTCATTGGACTGGGGACAATGGGCGATAAACACGTTATTTTTCTTCATCAGAGCCAGTTCAGCCTCATTTGATGATACACAATGGGCCATAACCGTCGGACAATCACCTCCAAACATTCCAAATTTCGCATATGCCTCACCATAAAATCTGGTGTCAGGACACAGCTCCTGCACCCAGGCAATCTCCCCCTGATTCTCGGATAAATGAGACTGCATCGGCAGTTTATATTGTTTTTGAATATCCTTCAACCGTTCCATCAGTGCATCGGAACAGGTAGGGATAAACCTAGGTGTCAAAATAGGTTTGACAAGGGTAAAACGGTCCTTTATTCCCTCCAGCCATTCTACCGTTGCTAAAGCTGAAGCTTCAGCACTTTCTTCACATAAATACTCCGGTGAATTGCGGTCCATATTCACCTTACCTACCATAGCTCCTATCCCTGCATCCTCCAAAAGCTCCATCAGAAGAGTCGTCGCCTCCTTGTGAACAGTACCAAAGATACATGCTCTGGTAGTTGCTCCCCCTTTTAAATCCTCTACGAAATAAGTATATGCCTCCCTTGCATAAGCAAGGTCCTTATACTTGGCTTCCTCCGGGAACGTATGGGCTTCCAGCCAGTCTAATAATTCCATATCCATACCTAATCCGCGGAATGCGTACTGTGGTGCATGCATATGCAAATCTACCAAGCCTGGAATAATTAAACGGTCACCATAGTCTTCTATCGGAATCCCCTCAAATTCTTCTGGTAGACTTTCGTAAACTCTCTTTACTTTTCCCCGTTCACAAACAAGATATCCGTTCTCAACCGTATGAAGTGTGTCCTTATCTGTACTGTAGCAAATATGCCCCTTAATAATTGTCATTTCTCTGATAATAATTACCTCCTTGCGGGAACCAGGTAACCCCTTCCGATAATGGGGGGGGGAAGAACTGGGTAAATAAAAAACTACCGAAAAAGGTCACTGCTCTCCCTGTTAATAGTGGAGTCTTATAGGCAACTTTTTACGGTAGTTGGTAGATACGTTCACCCAATTATGAACTTATATAAGCCACTACTAACAATATACTATGCATATTTGCTTTTGTCAATCATTTTATACAATTTTTTTCTTCCTACCTTATTTTTTTTGTACAACTTGACCCATATATTGTTCTACGGCTTTTTTGTCGATAACAAATCTATTATCCATTGTCTTCATTAAATCCTTTACCTGGAGCTTCTCAAATATATCATCATAATACAAATCATAGATTTGATTATTCCAGAATCCAAGCACCATTGGACGAAGAATATTGCCGCTGTTCTCCTGTAAAACAACGCCTTTTTCACCATTTGTAAGTTCTACGCAGGTACCTGGTGCTAAAATATTTATACTGTCAATAAGTGCAAAAACAGCCTCCTTATTAAATCCGCTTCTTTCATCCATAAGATAGCGAATTGCCATTACCTCAGAATTTGGTGCTGTATTGAGGTGCATCGCCGTCAATTCATCATAGGCATAGGCTACATACAGAAGCTCCGTTGTCTTTTCTGTATTTTTATCTGCTTTATCGTCAATCCTGCGGAGAGTTTCGCTGATAATCGCACGAACCTCGTCGCTCATATCATAAGCAGAAGCCAGCAGGGAAATTCCCGCCTGATGAGACTGCGCTAAAAGCTCCTCATTATTCTCCATCTCTCTTAAAACAGTCTCACCCTGTTCTTTTACCAGCATAAGCTTTCCTATATCATGGAGAAGGGCCGCCATAATAACATTGTTCTGTTCACTGTTTCCCATACGCATCTTATGGGACATCACCGCCGCCAGAATCGCTGTATTTAAAGAATGCTTATAAATCTCATCCTCTGTACTTCTTAGGTTCTGCATAAAATTAATTTTATGATCCAGGCGTCCATAATTCCGCAGAATTTCGCCGGTCAGTCTTGGCAGGGAGGACGGATATTTTCCGCTGGTTACTGCCTGCAAAATCTCTCTGAGCGTAAATATCGCCATTGTCTGAAACCGTTCAAACTCAACGTCTTCCTCTGTCATTGGAGGTACCGGCTCTGCTGGTTCTAGAATATAGATACCGATTAGTCCGAAATTCTTGATGCTATAAATACCCTGCATCGTAAGCTTTGTGTCTCTTTCATACAATAAAACACCATTTTTGTTATAAATCGGCCTTGCCAGCCGCATCCCTGTCTTTAAATCCTCTGTACGAACAAACTGCATAATTTTCCCCTTTCTTCTTTGTTTTATAGTTCTAAAAGCTCTTTGGGCTCCGCTACAATCGCATCTGCGTGATTCGCCTCCAGCTCAGCTCTGTCACGAAATCCCCATAAAACTCCAACAGTAAACATCCCCGCTCTGTGTCCTGTTTCCATATCTACATTGGTATCACCAATATACATACATTCCTCCGGCTTTAGCCCAAAGCTTCTCGCCGCTTCCAGTGCCCCAAACGGATCCGGCTTCCTTGCAATCCCTTCTCTCTGGCCAACTACCATGTCAAAAACATCCTTACCAAAAAGCTTATCAATTACCTCCACCGTTCTTTCATGAGGCTTATTGGAAACCACCGAAAGCTTGATTCCCCGGACTTTTGCCTCCCTTAGAAGTTCTGGAATACCATCAAAGGGCTTTACCTTATAGGTACAATCCTTTTTAAAAACCATTTTATATTCTTTATAAGCTTTTTCAAACCATTTTCCTTCGGTATCCCCTGCAGCAGCTAAAGCTCTGTGAATCAAGGTATCGGCTCCATCTCCTGCAAAATATTTGTAGCTTACTATCGGCTGCGGCTTAAGTCCGCATGCCTCTAAAGCTTTATTCCCTGCCGTCCCGATGGATTCAACACTATCCGCCAGTGTCCCATCCAAGTCAAAAATCATGCCTTTATACATTCAATCACCCCTTTATCTCCTGCCAAAATTCCTTCAGCTTCTTTTGCACCGTATCAATTGTAACAATTTCATAAGGAAACCATTCCTGCGGAAACAGGCTGGTATACTGCTTTGTCAAAAAACGCTCGTCCAGAAGCAGTATAGCACCCTCGTCTTCATCTGTACGAATTACCCTACCAGATGATTGTAACACTTTATTCATACCATTGTAAAGATAGGCATACTCAAATCCGCTGTCTTTTTTTTCGTCATAGTAGCTGCGAAACAGTTCCCGCTCATTGCACACCATCGGAAGTCCTGTCCCTACGATAACTGCCCCTATCAGGCGGTCATTCTTCAAATCAATACCCTCACCGAAAATACCGCCCATCACACAGAAGCCAATTCTTGTGATTCCCGGTTCTTCCGTAAAATATCCCAGAAACTCTTCTTTTTCCGCTTCCGACATCCCGGCAGCCTGAACATACAGCTCCCATTCTCTCTCTAACGGAAAGCAGTCTAACACCTGCTCCATAAACTGATAGGACGGAAAAAACACAAAGTAGTTTCCCCTTTTTATCTGGACAAACTCTTCGATATATCTTGCAATTTTTCGGTACTCCTGCAGGCTTCTGGCCTTATAACGGGTACTAACATCTCCACCTACCATCAAAAGCCTCTTTTTTTTATCGAAGGGAGACAAAGCATACATTGCATAATCTCCTTCCTCTCCACCAAGCTGCTCCATATAATACTTTATCGGAAGAAGGGTGGCCGAAAAGAATATAGCACTCCTGCCCTTTGCCAGACAAAGCTTCAAATTATCAGATGGATCCATACACTGTAAATGCACCCGAAATTCATTCCCGGAATAATCTCCATATATCCGATACTTATCATTTAATATATCGTAAATATACAGAAAATTTTTTACCTCAAAATACAACTCCAGTATCTGTTCTCTGTTTTCAAAGGACGTATACTCCTGTAAAAATTCCTCCAATTCCGTAGAAAGCGATAAAAGACGCAAAACCAGCTCTCCTACCGAATCAAAGAGTTCAAATTCATCGCATTCACGCTTTAGCTTTAAAAATGCCTGATTACAGGCGGAAAGCTTTTTCTCCAGCTTTTTGCTAAATACCTTTACTAAGGCTCTGGCCTCTAAAAAGCGTTCCTTGTAAAGTATGGCACTGTACATTTCCCTGGCACGTTCTACCAGGTTATGTGCCTCATCAATTAGAAACAGATACTCATTTTTCTTATCTCCAGCAAAAAAACGCTTCAGCTGTGCCGATGGATCAAAGACATAATTATAATCACAGATAATCACATCTGCCCAGGTGGTCACATCCAGTGCCATTTCAAAGGGACATACGCTGTGTTTTTTTGCATATTCTTCTAGCAATCCCCGGGATATCTCCTCTTCTGAGGTCAGTAAATCAAAAACAGCATCGTTTACTCTATCATAATGCCCCTTTGCACGCTCACATGCAATAGGATTACAGTCGCATTTATCAAGAACACAAATTTTTTCCTTCGCTGTCAATGTGACATACTTAAGCTTCATCCCTTGATTTTTCAGTATTCGGAAGGTATCCTCTGCTACTGTTCTGGTAATGGTTTTGGCTGTCAGGTAAAAAAGCTTTTCGACCTTTCCTTCTCCCATCCCTCGCACAGAAGGAAATACAGTAGATATTGTTTTTCCAACACCGGTCGGTGCCTCAATAAACAGCTTTTTACCGCTTAATATGGTGCGGTACACTCCACTGACCAGCCTTTTTTGCCCTTCCCTGTAAGGAAAAGGAAAGGCCGCCGGAAGAATCGAGGCATTTCTTTCTTTCATCCAGCCCACCTGCCAGCATGCCCACTTGGCATATTCCTTTACCAGTCCATTAAACCAGCTCTCCAGCTCTTCTCTGGTATGTATCTGTTCAAAATACTTTATTTGCTCCGTTTCCATATTGCAGTAGCTCATCCGGGTTCCGATTTCTTCTCCCTTAAGCTTCAAAAGATACATATAGGCATAGCATTTTGCCTGAGCCAGATGCACTCCCACCGGCTCCACCATATGCTCTACCTCCCGGTAAACACCCTTTATCTCATCAATGTAAACTAACTCCTGCCAGGTAAATATGCCATCTGCCCGTCCCTCTATCGTAAGCTCTAAGCTCTCCCCTGTGTTTTCATCCAATATGGGCAACGTGATACTTAATGGCACCTCTGCCTGATAATCGCCCTTCTGCTCCTTTTGGATTTTCCGGTGGATACGGCTTCCCTCCTGCATTGCATCCTTATCTGCCATGCCGCTATTCCGGTTATCAATATCACCCTCCCTGAGAATAAATTCTACCAGATTCCGTACAGATATCTTTAATGCCTGCTCCACCCTTTTCACCTACTCTCGCAATAAAATCTCTCTATAAATTATACCCGACTTCAACAAGTAAAACAACAGTAGTTTTACTTGAAAAACCTCAAGATATGATTTACAATAGAAGTATACTAATTAGCTTGTGAAGTAATTCTTCCAGCAGCACAGCCTTCTGGAAATTTATCTGAAAAAGAAAGGACAAAAAATATGGCACATTTAGAAGACAGTACAATTAAAATTCAGTCTAAAAGCTCACCTTCTGTCACACTGAAGGTGATTCCTGGACATTTTGCTACCAATCACTCCCATATCAACTATTATATTGATATGACCACCTTAAAGACCCGTCAAAGCGAAGCTGCTGCTGTAGCTAAAAATTTTGTCGGTGACTACATTCACAACACTATTGTGGATACGATTGTCTGCATGGACGGCTGTGAAGTCATTGGAGCTTATCTTGCTGATGAGTTAAGCCGTGCCGGTATTCATTCTATGAATACCCATCAGACGATTTACATCGTATCTCCAGAGTATAACTCTAACGGCCAGATGATTTTCCGTGATAACAACCAGTCTATGATTACTAACAAAAACATCCTCTTATTGCTGGCTTCTGCTACTACAGGAAAAACCATCCGACGCTCCTTAGAGTGCATCAACTACTACCGCGGCCGTGTACAGGGTATTTCCGCTATCTTCAGTGCAGTTAATTCCATCAACGGACTCCCGGTACATTCTATTTTCCAGAGCAGCGATGTACCTAACTACACTACCTATCCATACAATGACTGCCCATTCTGCAAGGCAAGTCAGAAGCTGGATGCCCTGGTTAATTCCTATGGATATTCCAGAATCTAAGTTCTATGAGTAAATAACCTGTCCTCTGCCAAAAAGGGGAGTGCCACAAAACGGCTAAATTATAGCCATGGAGTGACACTCCCCTTTTTATTTCTTTACTTTATTCATTTTTACTCTTTATTAACATATACACTCCTAAAGCTGCAAATATCAAAGCCAATATCATAGTTACTATACTATCAATATGACCTGCCTCATAAGACATATTGAACCTCGTAAATGTAATTTCTGACATACGCAAACAAATTCTATCTGTTATGTATAAAAGTGTTGCAATTAAAAAGAAAATTCCAGCCGTGACTCCTTTCATTATTTTCCTCCTCTTTATCTATTCTTATAATTCCCATCTTCTTTCCATACATAAACACCATCAGGACAATAAATATTTTTCCCTCCTAAATTCATTTTAACAGTTACTGGGCTGGTAGAGGATACCTTTTGTCTGTCTTGTATAATTATTTTTGGCTTTCCTCCACGCGTTTTAAAATATTTTTGAGCTTCTCCTTTGATATATCTTAATTTAGGTTTAAATTCTAACCAAACTCTTTTTTTAGGTGGTACATTGATTGTTAATACTTCTGAAAAGCTACTATTATATTTCCAATTTCCTCCAACTGTTGCATCAAAAACTTCTTTGTATTTTCCAGTTAAAGAAAGATTAATTCCCCATGTCACACTGGTTGATGCAGTTATTTGCTTTGATTGCTTCGTACTGGTTTCATTAGCTGCATATGCGGAAATTCTTCTTGTGTCTCCCCATGTTGTACCACTTGCAGTCTTCACAAAACGATATTTGTAAGTAAACATCCCTCTTGGTGCTATGTTAGTCTAGACTACTTAATGGTAGTTACATTATATCTTCATTTCCAAAAAAATACAATATAAATCTGTAATGCTTTATTAAATTCCATATACAATTTTCGACAAACTTTGATATTTGAATCCATTTCCTCCTGAAAAAATTTGATTAAACTCTCAAATTCAAAGAATCTTCTTGCAATTTTTACGTTTATCTGTTACTCTCATTGTGAAGACTATTTATAGTACAAAATGTAAAGAGAGGTATCTATTATGAGTGAACATAATCACGACTGTGAATGTGGCTGTGGCTGCGGTTGCGGACATGACCATGACCATGAGGAAATGAGCGTTACCCTTACTCTGGACGACGGTTCCGAATTAGAATGTGCTGTACTAGCTATCTTTCCAGTAGAGGAGCAGCAATATATTGCTCTTCTTCCGCTGGATGATGAAGAGAGCACGGAAGGTGAGATATTCCTTTATCGCTTCAATGAAACGGAAGATGGCGATCCTGAGCTTTTAAGCATTGAGGATGATGAAGAGTACGAAAAGGTTGCAGATGCCTTTGACGAGCTTCTGGACGAAGCGGAATTCGATGAAATGTTTGAGGAAGACGAAGAATAATACATCTACTTCTTCATAATTTCATTTACGAAGCGTGAAGGCTCCACAGGCTTATTATACCGTTCTCTGGTATAATAGATGTGGAGCTCTTTTTTTGCCCTTGTCATAGCCACATAAAAAAGCCTCCGCTCTTCCTCTATATCCTCTGGGAGCGTAGCCTTCTGATAGGGGCTGACTCCTTCATTGGCATCCAGTATCCAGACTGCCTCATATTCCAGCCCCTTGGAGCTGTGCATCGTCTCCACTGCAACCCCCTTCTTCTGAAAATCCTGTTCTTTTTTCAAAAGCTCCAGCTGCCGTCCATACTCCTCAATATGTAAAAACCACTCTTCGTAGCTTCCACAGGCTCTGGCTGCCTCCATAATCTCATCCAGTATCTCAAAAAGTCCCTCCGGCTTTATCCTCCGGTATTCCGCATATTCCTTTAAAAAATCATCATAGCCAATCGCTTTTCTGATAAAGTTTACTGCTGCATATGGTTTCAGATTCTTAAGAACCTTCATATCCGCTTCCAGCTGGTCAATCCGATCCAACATCCACTCCTTATCCTCGTAGAACCATCGAAGTCCCTCAAATTCAATAAAAGGTTCTTCTAAAGCATCTCTTCCAATATAACGCTTCGGACGGTTTACAATTCTTAAAAACAGACTCCTCTCTCGGTTTCCCAGAGCAATCTTTATATAAGACAGAATATCCTTTGCAATCCAATGCTCATAACGGTTCGGTATGCGGTCGCGGATATAAAAAGGAATATTATACCTCATAAAAATCTCTGCAAGCATACCTGCCTGTCCATTGGTACGCAAAAGCACTGCCATATCCTCATAAGCTGTGCCACCCTTAGATAGCAGCAGAATGTCCTCCATAACCTGACGATTTTCCTCGCTTAACATAGAAAATTCCTTGATTTTTACCGGTTTCCAGCCTGTCTCTGCCTTTTGCGGTGCCGGAAGAATCTGCTTTTGATAGCGTTTTTCATTGTGAGAAATCACTCTGGCTGCAGCCTCCAAAATAGTCGGGCTACACCTGTAGTTAATATTTAAAAGAAGCTTGCGTCCCTCCGGGAAATCCTGAGAAAAATTCAGCATAAGCTCCGGTCTTGCTCCCCGAAATCCATAGATGGACTGATCATCATCCCCTACAATGCAAAAATTGTTATGGGGCAGGGAAAGAAGCTTTACTATTTCATACTGAAGCCGGCTGATATCCTGAAATTCATCCACCATAATATAGTGAAATCTTTCCTGCCACAGCTTAAGAATATCCTTCCGCTGCGAAAAAAGCTGGTAGCAGTATACCTGCATATCATCAAAATCTATCATCCTTTTACTAAGAAGCATATCCTGATATGCTTTAAAAATCCTTCGGAAGACATCTGTAGAGCAACAGGCTGGATAATAGTGCTCCAAAGGCATAAGCTCTGCCTTTACCCGGCTGATTTCCAGCTCCAGATTTTCAATTAGCTCCTCTTCATCCTGAGCTTCCATAGAAAAGCTTCTTGCCATTTCCTGCAAAAATTGCTTTTTCAAGCCCTCCGGAATCACATTTTCTGCCCGGTAGCCATAGGCATGCTTTAAAATAGAAAAAAAGACAGCATGAAAGGTACCAAACTGTACCCTTGTTCTCTCCTGTCCTATCTCTCTTAAAAAACGTTCCTTCATTTCTCTGGCTGCTGCCTTGGTAAAGGTAACTACCAGTATTTTTTCTGCGGACACACCCTTTTCAATCAGCCTTTTTGTCCTCTCTGTAATTACAAGGGTCTTACCAGAACCGGGCCCCGCTAACACAAGCAAGGGCCCGTCCCGGTGTTCAATGGCTTCTCTTTGTGCTTCATTAAACCGATTCTTTTTTATCATGAACTTCCTTATTTTTCTGTCTCTAATTTGGCAATGGCCTTTTTGATACGGTCAAGACTTTCTTCCTTACCGATAATCTCCATAATCTCTGTCGCACCACCTGGTGTCATCTGCTTACCAGATACAGCAGTGCGGATAGGCCACATAACATAACCATTCTTATAGCCCTTTTCTTCTACGAACTTCACCAGCATAGCATACAGGGCATCATTGGAATAATCCTCCTGGGCTTCCAGTGTCGGAAGAATCTCCTTTAATACGCTTAAGGAGGTCTCTGGATTGGTCTTCATCTTCTTATGAGTATACATGGATACATCGTACTCTGGCACTTCCTCAAAGAAATCAATCAGCTCCTTAATATCTGGAAATACCTCTATACGAGTCTTTACCAAAGCTGCGATTTTCTTCAAATCCATGTCCTTTGTAATAACCTCTTTGATGTACGGCTCTGCCATTTGATAAAATTTATCAAACTCCATAGCCTTCATATATTCGCCATTCATCCATTTCAGTTTAACCATGTCAAAAACAGCTGGTGCCTTATTGATACGGCGATAATCAAAGGTCTCAACCAGCTCCTCAAGGGAGAAAATCTCTCTATCCTCTGACGGACTCCAGCCAAGAAGTGCTACAAAGTTTATCACAGCCTCGGTCAAAAAACCCTGTTCGATTAAATCCTCATAGGAGGAATGGCCACAGCGTTTACTTAGCTTCTTATGTTCTTCGTTCGTAATCACCGGACAATGTACATAAACCGGAATCTCCCAGCCAAAAGCCTCATACAGACGATTATATTTTGGAGTAGAGGAAAGATATTCGTTTCCACGTACTACATGGGTAATGCCCATCAAATGGTCATCAATAACATTCGCAAAATTGTAAGTTGGGAAGCCATCTGACTTAATCAAAATCATATCATCCAGTTCTTCATTTTCTACCGTAATATCCCCAAAGATGACATCATGGAAGGTAGTCTGTCCCTCAGTAGGGTTATTCTGCCGGATAACGTATGGCATTCCTGCTGCCAGCTTTGCCTCTACCTCTTCCTTGGATAGATGGAGACAGTGCTTATCGTATTTTACGATTTCCTTGCCTTCACCATCTTCACCGCTGTCGATGCCCACAGCAGTTCTTAAGGACTCCAGCCGTTCCTTTGTGCAGAAACAGTAATAAGCTTCTCCCTTTTCTACCAGCTGCTTTGCATATTCAAGGTAAAGTCCCTGGGCCTGACGCTCACTCTGAACATAAGGGCCTACGCCACCATCCTTGTCAGGGCCTTCATCATGAACCAGTCCGGTCTTTTCCAGAGTACGGTAAATAATCTCCAAAGCTCCTTCCATAAAACGCTCCTGGTCTGTATCCTCAATACGGAGAAGAAAATCTCCTCCCTCATGCTTTGCAATTAAATATGCATACAATGCAGTTCTTAAGTTTCCAACATGCATCCGGCCGGTCGGGCTTGGTGCAAATCTGGTTCTAATCTTATTCATCTTTCCAATCCTCTTTTTCGTTTATTTATTTTAATTGCACTTTTCAACAAATACTTTAATCAGAGCTACTGACTCATCAATACCAACACACTCTGTCTTTACTGCCAGATCATAGTTGAACATATTGCCCCACTTCTCACTGGTATGGTAATTATAATAATTTGCTCTTCTCTTGTCATACTTCATGACCTGTTCTGCGGCCTTCCTTTCAGAAATACCATAGAGCTTCGTTGCACGATTAATTCTGAAATCCAGTCCTGCATAGACAAAGACATTAACTACATTTGGTACATCCTTTAAAACATAATCCGCACAGCGTCCAACAATAACGCACGGGCCATCCTCAGCTACTTTACGGATAATATTGGACTGTGCCAGAAAAATCTTATCATCCAGGGATAAACTGGAAAAGCCAAAATCCTGGCTTCCGTAAGCATTCATCCCCATAGCAATGGAATATAACAGGCTGTTTGTCGCCTTTTCCTCTGCATGCTTAAAAGCAGCTTCTGCAAAACCGCTTTCCTTTGCCGCCCTTGAAATAAGCTCATTATCGTAAAAAGGAACTCCAAATTCTTTTGCCAGCTTTTCACCAATTTCTCTTCCGCCGCTGCCATACTGTCTGCTGATAGTAATTATTTTGTTCATAGTGTTCCCTCCATTTCTTCTTTGCTATATAAAAGTATAGCACATTTTGGAGTTTATGAAAATATCAAAATCAATTCTTTCCAAATTCTGAAAGCACAAGACCTTCATTTCGCTCCAATACTGTCTTAACACTCCACGGGTGAGTGAAAATAAGCAGTGGATTACCCTTCAAGTCTTTAATTTTCTTTGTATCCGAAGTGACACTTAATTTATTTACATCAATTTCCTTGTTTTCAATCCAGCGAATATGCTCATATGGCAGTGGATCCAAACGGATTTCTACACCATATTCAGACTCCAGACGGAATTTTAATACATCAAACTGAAGGACACCGACAACACCAACGATGATTTCCTCCATACCGGTATTAAACTCCTGGAAAATCTGAATCGCACCCTCCTGGGCAATCTGCTCGATTCCTTTAATAAACTGCTTTCGTTTCATGGTATCCATCTGGCGTACCTTGGCAAAATGCTCCGGTGCAAAGGTCGGAATACCTTCATAGCAAAATTTATCCTTTCCTGTATAAAGGGTATCACCGATAGAGAAAATACCCGGGTCAAATACACCGATAATATCTCCCGCATATGCCTCCTCCACATGCTTACGTTCCTGTGCCATCATCTGCTGCGGCTGGGTCAGACGAATCTTTTTGCCTCCCTGTACATGAAATACCTCCATACCAGCCTGGAAGCTTCCAGAACAGATTCTCATAAATGCAATTCTATCTCTATGAGCCTTGTTCATATTAGCCTGAATCTTAAATACAAAGGCAGAGAAGTCCTCACTGAATGGATCAATTTCCCCTTTATCCGATTTCCTAGGCAGAGGGGAAGTTGTCATATCCAAAAAGTGCTTTAAAAAGGTCTCTACACCAAAATTGGTCAATGCGGAACCAAAAAATACAGGAGAAAGCTGTCCTGCACGAACCCTCTCCATATCGAAGGCATCACTTGCCCCATCCAAAAGCTCTATTTCCTCCAGAAGCGTCTGATGGTTTACCTGTCCAATCAGCTCATCCACACGCCCATCTCCCAGAGCTACCTCTATTGTCTCTACTTCCTTTTGTCCATTATTCGCTGCCATAAACCGGGAAATTGTCTTGGTATTTCTATCGTACACACCCTTAAAATTCTTTCCTGAACCAATCGGCCAGTTAATCGGACAAGTACGGATACCCAGCACCGTTTCAATTTCGTCTACCAATGTAAAAGGATCATTCGCCTCCCGGTCCATCTTGTTAATAAAGGTAAAAATAGGAATCCCACGCATAACGCAGACCTTAAATAGCTTAATTGTCTGTGCCTCAACACCCTTAGAGCCATCAATAACCATAACTGCAGAATCCGCTGCCATCAGGGTACGATAAGTATCCTCAGAGAAGTCCTGATGACCTGGCGTATCCAGAATATTAATACAATAACCATCATAATTAAACTGCATAACCGAAGAGGTTACTGAAATACCTCTTTCCTTTTCAATCTCCATCCAGTCAGAAACTGCATGCTTCGCTGTTTTTCTTCCCTTAACGCTTCCTGCCAGATTAATGGCTCCTCCATATAAAAGGAACTTTTCTGTTAATGTTGTCTTACCAGCATCCGGATGGGAAATAATGGCAAAGGTACGACGTTTTTCTATTTCTTTATTTAAATCGGCCACGATAAAATCCTCCTAAATCAAATTCATGCACGACCTTCATTCTATCTTACACGCTTTTTCTTGTCAAGTATTGGTATCTTTTCTTTGTTTTCTATTACACTATATATAAGTATTATTTTTTATGAGGTGTATATCATGAATTACGATATCTATAGCCAGGAAATACAAGACTGCATAAACAAAATACGAAAGACCCGAAGCACAGATGTAAAGATTATCCTTAGTTGCTGTCAGCAGCTCCTTGATTATGGTAAAAAATATAATGACAGCCAGCTTCTTGGTTTTTCCTATTACTATATAGCTGAAGCTTACTATTTTTCCGGTGACTCACAAAAACAGCTGGTTAGCCTTTTTAATGCATTAGAATATTTGAAAATTTCCCAGGACCATGGGTTGCTTGCCCGCTCCTATAATCTTCTGGGAATTCTTTCTAATACACAGGGAAACCCAGGTTCCGCTCTGGACTATTATTTGCAAGGGTTGGCAATCTGTAGCTCTCACAACCTTGATTATGTTACTGGTATGATTTATTCCAATATATCTACCCTGTTTTCAGAGGTTGGCAACCACAAAAAGGCTATCGAATTTTTGGAAAAGGCCATCGAAAATTATAACAAGCCTGTGCCTACCCAGGCTCTCATTAGCAATTTGACATCCTCCTATCTGGCTCTGGGTCAAAGCTACCTCCATTTAGAAAATCTTTCAGAGGCTATTAAATGCATGGAAAAGGCAGAAAAATACCTGCCACAGATTCCAATAGAAGATATCGGTATTACTATCTTTGTTTTTAAAGCTATGCTGGCAGATGTCCTTGGAAATACGGTTGAAAGAGATGCCTGTATCCAGGAAATCGTTGCTATGTCCCTACAGGAATATTCGCTTCTGACCTTTTATGATGACTTTTTGACATTACTCCATTTTCTGCAGAATATAGGCAAAGACAAGGCTCTTATGGAAATTATCGAACCTCTGGAGGATATGGCAGTAAAGGATGGCAATCTCCATATCCAGTTAGAGCTTGTCAAGGTTAAATTAGACTACTATCAACGGACAAACCAGGATTTCCTTTTCCTGCATACAGCCCGCCAGTTTTACAATTTATCCCTAAAGCAGGAGGCCGAAAACCAGAAAAATATTTCTGCCTCTATAGACCTTCGTTTTTCTCTCCTGGAGCTTCAAAAACAGCAGAAGAAAATCAAAGCTGAAAACCAAAGGCTTATCATCAAATCCGAGTCTGACGCTTTGACCGGTCTTCCTAACCGTTACAAGCTGAACGACTACGCGGACACCCTTCTTACAAAAGCCTTTCATAATCAGGTGCCCTTTACCGTTGAAATCTTAGATATTGATTATTTCAAGCAGTATAATGATACCTATGGTCATCCGGCTGGTGATGAATGTCTGAAAGCGATTGCCAGAGAATTAGATGTCATAACATCAGAGGATGTTTTCTGTGCAAGATATGGCGGTGATGAATTTATTATCCTGTACTATAACAAAACAGAAAAAGAGGTTATGACTCTTGCAGAGCTTCTCAGGCAACGTATCTGTGATCTTCAGATTGAGCATAAAAATTCCCTGGCCGAGCCTTTTGTTACCATTACCCAGGGAATTGCCTTGCGAATTCCAAACTCCGGAAACCGCATGTGGGATTTTCTTCATATAGCTGATAACGCTCTTTATGACGGTAAACGTAACTGTCGAAATAGCATCACCATCAAGACCTTTTAACTAAAAAAGAGTTTGCAAAGCAAACTCTCTGCCTGTGGCGGTCCGCGAAAGCGACATCTTCCGCACCGCCGCAGTGCAATCCTTAGCGGAGCTGTTTTTATTATATAATTGCTGCCCCCATTACATAAAGGGAGAGCAAAAACAAGGTTAATATTCCATTTAAAATACTTCCCATAATTGGAAACCGATAATGAATTTCTTTTTTTCTAAATGCACAAACTGCCAGTCCAAAGCCAATAACAGAAAAAACCATTGCCAAAGTCCCCAACACTCCGACGATAAGACTTCCCTGCCCCATTGCCTGTTCCGACATAGCAATTCCAGTCACAGTCAGCACTGTAGCTCCTATTCCCATGCAAAAGGACGTAATCCCTTCTACCGGATGTAGCTTATCCGAAAACTTATACTTTCCACTTCTTGCTTTTCTCGCCTTTCGCGGAATTCGCACTCTCCGGTTACCTGCCATGCCCTCGCTTCCTTTCCATTCTTTTCCCTATATAGTAAATTCCATAACCCAGAATACCCCCTAGCGTATTCATGGCAATATCATCCACATCAAAAATACCGACCCGGAACAAAAGCTGAAGTATCTCTATTGTCAGTGTGAGCTCCAGGCTCAGTAAAAAAACATTCAAAAATTTCTTATTTTTCGGACTGATAACCGGCAAAAAAAAGCCAAAGGGTGCAAATGCTGCTACATTCATCACCACATTCAGCAAAAAGTAGCTTATATTTCCATTTTCCAGACAATACAACGCTCTCTTTATCTCCTGAAATAGAACCAGATTATACCGGTACTCACCAGAGCCACTCCGATGCAGCCCTTCGCTAAAAAACAGGAAGTATGCCATCCCTGCCAAATATATAATAAAAGCGATCCAACTGATCCGCCTTATCCACTCTCTCTTTTTCTTCATGACGTTCCCCATTCTATCAAAACAAGCAGAAAATTCTGTGCTTATTCATTATATCGAAAAGTATTTCCGATGTAAAGGGGAGTATGCTAAAATTTTGGGTTGTAGATTTGTTTCGATTTTCAAGGGACGAAAAGAGTGTTGGTATTATAGCTCTTAAGCTAGGACTACGAAGGGCGATAATTCTAAAAAAATGCATATAATTTACTACAAGCGACGAGTACGCGGACATTCGACCTCCTGTCTCAGGTCCGCTCAAAAAACCTCCGTGTTTTTTGCCTCTGTGGGCTATGCATTTTTAAGAATTATCAGCCCTTTACCGTATAGCTTATTCACTATAATACCAACACTCTTTTTTGTCTCCTGAAATTCAAAAAATCTACAGTCCAAAATCATTCAAACAGATTTATAACCTGGTAAAAGTAGAACATATGCTTTTACCAGGTTAGCGTTTTACTTGGAATGATAAGAATTTTGCTTTATGCATTGAAAGCTTTTAGTAAATGTAAATTCTTTGATACCAGACAGGTTCTGCAAAGATTTTGCTTGCGATATTGCGGAAGTGAGTTCGAAAATCGCTCCTTAGATGTTCTTAAAATCGAAGGCTTTCCTGAGATTTTATATAGAACATCTTAGGAGAAGTTGAGAAGGAGCGAGCTATCGCAAGCAAAACTTTGCAGAACCCGTCTGCTATATAAAAGAAATTACGTAACTATTCAGAACCACCCTTATGATAATGCATGTATAGAATCTTTTCATTCTGTTCTTAAGAAAGAGGAAGTCTATACCACTACTTACCGTACATTGGAAGAGGCAAAAACAGCGCTCTTTGAATATATAGAGTCATTTTACAACCGTAAGCGTCGTCATAGTGCACTTGACCATAAAACGCCACAAGAGGTTGAAGATGAGGCTCTAGCAGCATAATGACAATTCTCCTTGCATCCAAGCATGCAGGGAGAATAAAGTTCAACTTTTTGTGTCCAAGGTATTGACATAGGTCCAATATGGCTCTACCTGATGAAGATAGACTTACTTTAAGAAAAATCATAAAGAAATCTCCTCATTCAAAAAATGCTGGAATAAAGCATAGGAAGAAAGGTAAGAGAAGATAAAATCGTATAAAAAACTACCAAAATCTTTTTTTATTAAGGTAGTTTTTTGTTTGATTTTATTAACAATTACAAAATTTTAATATGCTAAATTCCCAATTAAGAATTATTTACTATGTGGTAATAACCTAATTTCAACAATGTCATACGATGTATCAAAAGATAATAATAAATTGTCTTTCCTTATTTCATTCATTACAATAAATCTTAATTTTAAAGGAACTGCTATAAAATTAAGATTTATTGTTTTTTTTGTACATTTTATCTAAATAATTTTCTTTTAAACTTTCTTCATACCAGGCGTATATCTCATTTGCTTGTTCATTATTTGTCTTTCCAAAAGTTTTATCAAATTCTCCTAAACATACAGATTTTATATTTTTATTTTTATCATAATAAAATCCATAATATGTTATAAATTTGGTTTGAACCTGAGGAACGGCTTCAGGGTATATTAATTTTATTTTATCCTTATTTGATATTTCATAAAGTTTTTTATAATTTTCCTTCAACTCATTTAGATCACATTTTTGTTGAAATTTAATATATTTATCCAATTCCCCTTTTTTATATTTTTCAAAAATCTTATTTGCATTTTTATCATAATATGCGTATATATATTTATCCATGGTGTAATAATTTCCCTTGTTGTCATAAAATGCAGTTGCAGTGTCTACTTTATATTCTTCTGAAACATCTCCATAATCAACAACTTCCATGAAAACAATAGGTGGCATTTCTAATGGTGTGTTGGACGTTTTTTCTGCTTTCACTCCACTACAAGCAATCAAAAATACAGACAAAATAGTTAGGATAATTCTACTCATACTATTTCACCTCCCTTGGATCGGAACAATTATAAAACGCGTTAATAGATTTTATTCCAGCATTTGTAATTTCAAACACTTTCCAAACATTACCTTTTTTTCCATTAGGAACACTAAACGTTTTTATCAAAGTGTTTCCTGAATAAACGTGTATTGTAGCACCGGAATTAGATAATATTGTAGAATCATTTTGGCTTCTATTAGTATAATCATGAACAGAGTACACCAGTTTAGAACCATTTTCTACAACATCTGCATTCACTGTAGTTGTTACTGTTTCTGGTCCATAAGAAGATGTATCATCAAGGTCTAATTTAGCTACTATCTTACCTTTTTCTGAAACTTCCTTATTGCTATAATATACATGAAATCTTTTTTCCTGTCCATTATAACACGTCAAATGTGAATCCAAATCGTTAGGTTCGTTTCCCCAAGTTAATACTATTCTATATTCATCTTCTGACAAAATAGGTGTCATTACCATATCTATTTGTGATAATACAGAATACTCTCCGCTTGCTCCAGAAATTACGTTGTAATAGGCTGTGATATATCCATTTCTACTTATCTCAGCAGTATACATTCCTTTTCCAACCTTTATAGCAAAATCTCCATCCGAATTAGTACTGCCAGTTATTTCTTTTCCAAATAAAGTTTTTAAATACGAACCGCTATATTTATTCCATCCTTTACGTAACTTTATTGTTGCTCCATCTATTACTTGACCAGTCAAAGCATTTTTTACATTTCCTTGAACTTGGCAATCTTTATAAATAGTTACATTCCAAATACTTAAAAATATAGTTTCCAAATATGTCGTTTCCTCAGGAGTTATTACTACATCATTATATACATACGGTAAATATCCGTCTTTTGATATTACCAAATCATATGTTCCCTGAGGTAATTTTTGCACAAAAGTTCCTTGTTCATCAGAGTTAAATTGAAAATGATATTTTCCTAAATTATAATCCCCTGTATTTTTACGAATAGCAGTAATTTTTACATCGTTTATAACTTCACCATTTTCTTTTTTTGTATATCCTGTTACTATACCAGAAGGCCAGTTAATTTCATCATTTTTTTGTGGAGCATTTATCTCTTGTTTGTATGCACCTAAAGCATTAGGTATCAAATAAGTATATCCACCACTTGTAACAGATTTGGTGCTACTTCTTGATAGGTAGTCCTTTATATTACTACCATCTAAATTTGGATTTGCTTGATACATCATAGCTACTATTCCTGCAACATATGGGGATGCCATACTTGTTCCATTCATCGTTTCATAACTATTATTAGGAATAGTACTTAAAATAGATTGCCCTGGAGCAACAAAATCCACTCTACTCCCTATATTACTAAAATCTGTTATACTGTAATTATCATTTCCATCATTTTTTATAGCTCCTACCACTATTATTCTTTTTTTAAGATTTACATCATTTATGGCAGAAAGATTATAGTTATAATATGCATCGTAGTTTCCACTATATACGGTTTGATTTGTTCCATCACTTGTTTGATGTCTCCTTATTCCGTATGGTTGTGTGTTATCAATTACAAATTCATCATTATTACTATTTCCAGCAGAATTACATATAACAAAATCAAAACCTTGTGAAACTAATTTACTTAAAAATTCCTCCATAATATCTGCTTGCTTCTCAATAAAAGTTTTAGCTTTATCTGAATTAATTTTATCTAACTCAGGATGACTAGCAATAAAACCTATATGCACATCTTTAAACCCCAAACTCACATTTATAACTTTAACATTATTACCTATAAGCGTTACATAGGCATATTTGTTTCCCATCGAACTTCCAGTTTCATTACCTGAAAATGAATAAGCATATAATTTAGTATTTGTTGAAACTCCAGACACTCCAATTCCATTATTATGAGTTGCAGCTATAATACCAGCAACGTGCGTGCCATGCGTTTCTTTTCCTACATCATCAGTATTATTTGATATATCATCAAACGCTAAATCCTCGTGAGCTTCGTCAAAGCCTTCATCATAAATTCCTACCTTAACACTACTAAAATTATCTCTATAATCCCAAGCTGATGGTACATTAAGGGCTTCTAAACCCCAGTTATTACCTTCTGGATTCTGTTCATCCCACGGATCGTCTTTATATTTAGCATCGTTGCTTATGGCTTCAATTTTTACATCTGAAGACATATTAAGCGTAACTGTGCTTATAAAAGAATAACTATTTAAATAGTCAGCTATATCACTAATTTCATTTAATGTTTTATCATTTGTAAATTCTATCTGGTAGTCATTTGTTAATTGTATATAACCTACTATATTTGCCCCTATTTCTTTGCAAATATCTTCTATCACACGTTTTTCTAATCCCTCAAATGCACTTATCAATAGCTGATTCTTAACATACTTAACTCCAGATTCTTCATCAAAAACTATATCTTCTGGTTTTGGTTGTTTATAGTAAGCTTCTCCTATATCTCCAAAAGGTTCTTTTTCTTTTTCTTTAATTTTTCTCAAATTAACTATATATTTTGAATTTTTTTCTATTGGTTCATTTTTATATTCATTACCATCGATATCTAGAATCTTGATTGTATATCCATTTATATTCTTTATATTGAGAGTTTCTTCTGCATTTACCTCAACTACTTTTGGTAATTCAATGCCTTCTGGTGCATTCTCATACTCTAATTCAACATCATAAGTTACACCTGTTATTTTTATATGTGGTACATATCGTATTTGTTTTTCTTTTGTACTATATGTGCTTTCTGATGGTTCGTATACATCTTTTAAGCCATAATCTGTTGTTATATATCCTTGTAGCTTGGCTCCATTATCCAAGTGTTTCTTTATATAGTTTGCTAATTCTTGTCTTTTTGATGTATTTGATGCATCTACATCATATACATTTCCTATATATTCTTTTTTAGTTAAGCTATTTACTTTTCTTTCTCTTTTGTATCCGTCCCATATTACAAGTTTTGTTTCTTGATATGCGCTTCCTCCTGCATACCCTTTTTCTGTAAAGCCTTCATTTCCGTTATATTCTTTAAAGGCTTCTTCTATGCTTTCTTTCCAGCTTGAAAAGTCATCATTTCTGCTATACTTATTATCTACTCTTACTATGCCTATGTTTGATAAGCTATTTTCATCTTTTGGCAAGCCTTCTGTTCCTTGTTCCCCAAACTTTTCTAAATCTACGAGTAAATATCCTGTCATATAGTCTGAACTACCCCAGCCCCAGCCTAAATCTCCATTTTCTTTGCCAAGTGGTCTTGTATATTTTCCGTTATTTACCATATGTCCGAACAATGGTCCATAAGGTACTACGCCTTCCCATCTACTTTCATATTTCATACCCGGATTTACTGATGAACGTCTATAATCAATTTCTTGAATATCAAAGGTTCTGTTATTTTCTGCACCTCTAAGCTCTATACTTGTAGGTGTTGTTGTTTCTGCAAAATCTAAATTTTCGCTACTTACAACTTCTTCACTTGATACTGATGTTTCGCTTTGTGCGAATACATCACTTGGCATCATAGTTAATAGCATAGCAAAACTCATAACAACACTTAACAGTTTTGTTTTTAATCTTTTCATAGCTACTCTCCTTTAATTTTAATTATACTTTGATAAATAAACAACTTGGTAAAATCATATATTGCCTGCTTTTAAACTTATCCATTTTTTATCATCACCCCTTTATAAATTTTATTAGCCATGAGCAAAACTCCACATATTCAGTATTTATAATGACAAAAAGCATCGTGGCTGCACAAAATACATAACCATTCCTGATGATTTAAGACTCTCTGCCGATAGAAACAGTAAGTACTTTAAAAGCACCTATTCTCTCCGCACAGAATGCGAACGATACAATTCCCGTTTCAAAAATACAGGGCAGGAACGAATGTGGGTAAGAAATAAAAACTCTGTCGCAAACTTAAATACGCTCGCACATATCAGTTTGCTGGCAGTTGCGATTGCAGCAATCACTACGCATTCCAGTCAGTCTTACCGCAAGCTAAAAACAGTAAAACGAATCACATAATTTACGACAACTCAATACTGCCTAAACTTCGTAAGTTTTGGACTTATGTTAGCTTTGCTATTCTCTTAAATATCTATGTGCATAAACAAGTCGTACTAATTGCCAAACCTCAGATTTTTATTCGAGTGTTTTGCTCATCTCTAAATTTTAAAAAGTAAGTGCTTCAAAACACAGCGTTACTGACAAACAACTGTCATTCTGCTATGATATCAGTAAGCTATTTTTTGAAGTTCTTTTTATGCTTATGTATAAGACGGCAGCTTTCAGGCAGTTTATCTGACCATGGGAGCATATCATCTATGATTTCAGGATGATTGTAAAAGTCTGCATTTGGCATTTCTGTAAGCAGATAGTCAAGATAAGCATATACATTTAAATCATTTGCTCTGGCAGTTTCTACAAGCGTATAAAGCACGGCATTTGCCCTGGCACCATTGGGGGTATCAGCAAAAAGCCATGCACGTCTTG
>NZ_LNAM01000124.1:47321-48730 GCF_001461035.1 Acetivibrio ethanolgignens
GGGGGTATCAGCAAAAAGCCATGCACGTCTTGCGGTTGCAAAAGGACGTATATGTGATTCACATAAGTTATTGGATATTTCAAGACGCCCGTCTTCGAGGAACATCTCAAGTTCCTTCTTATGATTCAAAGAATAGTTTAGTGCCTTTGTTAGTTTTTCATTGGTTGTCGGTATAGAGATGGTTTTTTCAACCCACGACCAAAATGCGTCCAGAAGTGCTCTTGATGCTTCCTGACGCTTTGCTTTTTTATCTTCGAACGAAAGGTTGCACATCTCTTTCTCCAGTTTAAACAGGAGATTTACATATTCGCGACCTTCTGCACCTTTGGAACCCGGGATTTCCTTTCCGGAATTATCCAGAGGAATACTGTCGATATAATATCGACGCAGATGTGACCAACAGAAATTGTTCTTCACATCTTCAAGATGCATATTGGAATAGGCTGCATATGCATCGGTGGTAAGATAGCCCTTAAATCCATCAATTAAATCAAGGGCTACCTTCTGACTCCTTGTTCTGGAGTAATGAAAGAAAGTGGCTTTGATGTCCTCGCATGCACCACTTTGCAGTACCCACATGAAAGAGTCGCTGCCGGCTTTTTTGCCGCTTTCCTTATTGACCTGGATTCTTGTCTCATCCATATGTAATATCTCACATTTCTGAATTAGTATCTGATGGATCCGGTCATAAACAGGCATAAGCCATTCATCACTGCAGCGTATCGTCCAGTGTGCCATATTTGCCCTTGAAATCTCAAGACCCATCTGGTAAAAATCCTTTTCCTGGCGGGCAAACGGAGCCCCCATTCCAAATTTCCGGTACATAATCTGTGCAACCAAAGAATGGGTAGCTATGGAATGTGGCAGTACCCCGGCAGGAACAGATGCTTTCTGTATATGTCCGGGTCTGTCATTTCCATTCGAACCGCATGCCTTACACTTTGCCACCTGACGGACAATCTGCTTTACAACCAGTGTTGCCGGTTTGAATTCCACTTCTGTACGCACAATTTCCTTACCAATGACTTCTAATTCCCCTCCACATACAGAACACTTTTCTTTCTCATCAATAATATATTCTTCAATTTCTTTTGGAAGACATGCAAGCATTTCCTTACGTATTCCCGGTTTACGTGGGGTTCTCTTATGTTCCTTAACTACGATTGTTTCCTGTTCCTTTAATAAGGCTTTGGCTAATTCTGTAGTTTCTTCAAATAAACATAACTGCTCATATTCTGTTGAGACTTCTGAGGATTTTCCAAACATCTTTTTTCTGGCATGAAGCAGTGCCTGTGTCATATTCTCTATCTGTATCTGCTGTCTGCGGATAACTTCATCCTTTTCTTTAAGTATGCTGTCTTTCTCTGAAAGCTGAATTTTCTGCTTTTTTACCAGCTCCCGCAACATTT
>NZ_LNAM01000125.1 GCF_001461035.1 Acetivibrio ethanolgignens
TGGATCGTGGTTACGATGATAACAAGATGTTCCTAAAGCTCGATGCACTTAAGCAGGATTACGTCATCCGCCTGAAATCCAACCGTAAGCTTTTTTATCACAATAAATGGGTTATGGCTACAGAACTCAGGAACCGAAGAAAAGGAAAAGTTCGCATGCCACTATATTACAAAGGCAAAAACCATGAAGCCTATCTGTCTCATGTAAAGGTTCAGATAACTGCCTCTAAAAAAGACATTTATCTGGTGCTTGTTTATGGTATAACGGAGCATCCAATAATGCTTGCAACAAACAAAGAGATCAAATCCAAAGAGGATGTGATTGCTGTTGCAAAGTATTACTTTTCCAGATGGAAAATCGAAGAGTATTTCCGTTGTAAAAAGCAGATGTTTCAGTTTGAAAACTTTCGAGTACGAAAGCTGTCTGCTATTAATGCGTTAAATTTTTATATCACCTTATGCATGGCTTTTCTGGCACATATATCCATGAAGCCGGAAACGAATGCCCTTAAGGTTTCCATTATACAAAAAGCAGATCCAATAAAGGAAAAAATATATTTCTGCTATTACCGGCTGGCAAAAGGCATCTTTGGCATACTCTCGTATGCAAAAGAGGGCGTCAGGCTCTGGTTCAGGACAAAACGTCCTGTGTACCGTCAACTTTGCCTTAAGCTGGTTGTTTAAATAGATAAAAGAATATGTCTCCCAAAGTCCGGTTCCGGCGGG
>NZ_LNAM01000126.1:0-465 GCF_001461035.1 Acetivibrio ethanolgignens
CAAGGCAGGTGCTCTCCCAACTGAGCTATACCCCCATAAAGGGCTTTCGTCCTTTAGTTTTCTATTCTTCCAACTGGGCTTAAGTGAACCTTTCCCCTCTCCGAGAGGTTTCCCTCTTTCCAGCTTCTCCAACTGGGCTTAAGTGGATCTTTCCCCTCTCCGAGAGGTTTCCCTCTTTCCAGTTTCTCCAACTGGGCTTAAGTGGACTCGAACCACCGACCTCACGCTTATCAGGCGTGCGCTCTAACCGGCTGAGCTATAAGCCCATTTAAATCCGGCAGCCACCTACTCTCCCATACCGTCTCCAGTATAGTACCATCGGCCGCACAGGTCTTAACCATCGTGTTCGGGATGAGAACGGGTGTGACCCCTGCACGCATCGCCACCGGAAATCTTTGTTATCAATTTTGGTGATATCCACGCTCGTGCCCGCTTTTGCACTATCTCGAACCCGCTCTGCGGCTT
>NZ_LNAM01000126.1:475-703 GCF_001461035.1 Acetivibrio ethanolgignens
ATCTCGAACCCGCTCTGCGGCTTCTCAATAGACGCAAACGCTCTTATACGCCTGTCTGCTTCACTAAAGAACTCCGAAAGCAAGCTTTCTCGTTCTTTCCCTCGCAGCCAGCGTGCACTCGCTGCTTGATAACTAAACAGTAAAACAACCCTTACTTCTTCCCTTTTACTTGGATTGATTCAGCCGCTCTCGCTGCTTACTTTTCATCCATCTTCCTTAGAAAGGAGG
>NZ_LNAM01000127.1 GCF_001461035.1 Acetivibrio ethanolgignens
AGGATTTAATCTGCGGCAGGATTGCGACAGGAGAGAATTATAATTTGACGCGTGACATTGACTCAGAGAAACCAAGTAATAAAAATATTATAGATTTTTCAGATGTATACGATAAAGATAATTGGCATAAGAAAAGATTAACATTTCGGCTTACAGGTAATTGTAATATGGCATGTCCATATTGCTTTACAAATTTTCATAGTTTAAAAAGTGTTATAGCACCTGAATATTATAAGAAGGCAATTTGTGATTTTGTCAAGCAATTAAAACCTGATGATATTGCTGGGATTATTATTACTGGAGGAGAAGCTACATTATACAAAGATTTAGTAATTGATATCATGCAATATGCAACAGAAAAATGTTCGGAACACCATAATAAGGTTAAGTTTTTATTGTACACGAATTTTATGTTGGTTGACGAACACTTTCTATCAAAACTATCACAGTATAATGTCAGTATTGCATTAAGTATTGATGGGGATCAAGCCAAACATGATGCTAATAGAATAAATCCGGCAAAAACAAGTAGTTATAAGCAGATCTTAAAAAATCTGTTAGTTGCCTCAAAATATCCTTCGTTATCACTTGAAGTCAGAAGTGTCATTCAAAATAATGAAGACAGCATTATAGGCATAATTAACTCAAACTTCGCACTTGAATAAGTGCCTATGCACCTTGAAAATTCAATAATAACTGG
>NZ_LNAM01000128.1 GCF_001461035.1 Acetivibrio ethanolgignens
CTGGAGCAGATGTAAGAGTTGGAAGTTGCAAATGTCTGCTTAATCAGCAGACACTAAATTACGGAAGGAGATTCAGATTATGATTTATGGGTACGGAAGAGTGAGTACAAAAGGACAGGCAAAGGATGGGAACAGTCTGGAAGCACAGGAAAGGTTGCTTAAGGAGCATGGAGCAGAGGTTATCTATATGGATTCTTTTACTGGTATGTTTTTTGCAGAGGTAAAATGTAGGTTGTTGCAAAATGCTATGTATGTAGGTTGTTGCAAAATAGACCTTGGGGGCTACACCCCCAAACCCCTGTAAAATCAACGGATGCGGCAAATCAAAACCTACATTTACCCCATCCGTTGATTCTGCAATTACCTACAAAAGGGGGCTGCAACTTTCTGTATTTTACTTTTGCAATAAACAACTGGTACGAAGATGACCAGACCAGAATTTGATAAGCTGCTGGAAGAATTAAAAGCTGGAGATACGCTGGTAGTGGCTAAACTGGATAGGTTCGCAAGGAGTGTGTCGCAGGCAAGTGACCTGATAACAAAGCTTATTGATGAAGGGATTCGTGTGGATGTATGTAATCTTGGTATATTGGATAATTCATCTATGAGTACCCTGATGCGGAATATCCTTCTTATAAATGTCAATACAAAAATGTACAAAAGTTCCAAAATAATAATGTACAACTTTTCTA
>NZ_LNAM01000129.1 GCF_001461035.1 Acetivibrio ethanolgignens
ATATATTCCTATGAGGAAGTGCTAAAAATCAATGCTTTTTATGATGGGAAGGAATATGGTTCAAGGATAAGCAAGGTATCAAAATTAGATACTGAAATTGTGTCATTGGGGGATATTGGAATTAACCTGTCCCGAGTGGAATATATAGAGTTGAGCAATCTAATCAAAAATAATTATTATAATTTAGAGCCACAGGAAAGAGAAGCAATCGAAAACAACATATCAGACCGCACGGTAGAGGCTGTTGTTGGTTTTTATAGGGATTACATACAGGAAAAACAGATAGAGCAGAGAGATGGCTTTTATAACATTCCAGTGGAAGATTTTAAACGTGAATTTAATGACAGTTCATTCAAAAGATATAATATGTCAGATATCAAGGAAGCATTGAAAATCAGAGGATATATTAAGTGCAACGCAGGAAGAAATGATTTGGCAATCAAGGTTGATGGAGTTAATCGCAGATTTATTTCCTTTGATGCACAGAAATTGGGTGTGTAGGATGGCAAAGAGAAAGGTTTTAAGTCCATTCAGTTTTTATGGTGGTAAAGACAGGATGGCACCGCTGATATGTGATTTACTTGATTATAAGCATACCGACTTATATATTGAGCCATTTGGGGGTGCTTGCCGTGTACTGTTAAATAAGCCAAGACACGCACAGGAAATTTATAATGATTTTGG
>NZ_LNAM01000130.1 GCF_001461035.1 Acetivibrio ethanolgignens
GATTACGCTATATATAAAATGCATAAAGTTGACAAAAAAATACCGGCAATTACAAGCAAGGCAATTACAAGCAACTGCCGGGTTATTAATCTTTATTCACTTCAAAACTCAGGAGTATACCATTTTTCAGAGACTTGTTCAAGGAAGATTTCTTGCATTTTCTTCTTTACATATAGTATTGAATACTATATAATGTAACATAGAGGTGATTAGATGGGTTTTTCTAATGAATCATTTATCAGAGAAATTATTAATAATATAAAAAATATAGATTATATCCGACCGGAGGAGATTCCTAACATAGATTTGTATATGGATCAGGTGACTACCTTTATGGATGAGCATCTGGAGGGCTCAAAGCGATATCCGGAGGATAAGCTTCTGACAAAGACGATGATTAATAACTATACGAAGAACAACCTTTTACCGTCTCCCAATAAGAAGAAGTATTCTAAAGAGCATATGCTTTTACTGCTCTTTATCTACTATTTTAAAAATATTCTTTCTATCAGTGATATTCAGAGTATATTTGAACCACTGACAGAAAAGTATTATGACAAAGAGGATGGCTTTACCCTGGAGGAGATATATAAGTCTGTTTTTGAAATAAGGCTACCGCAATCCCACTGGCTTTAGACGGTGGGTTAAGGTAGCCAAA
>NZ_LNAM01000131.1 GCF_001461035.1 Acetivibrio ethanolgignens
AGGTTAATGTGTTAAGTTTTCAAAGTGCTATTGGTTGTCCATTTGTCGGGCAACTCATATTATAGTAGTGGGAGGATTTTTATCAAGCCTGTTTGTGTGGATAAGTAGTATACAGCTAAAAAGAAATTATGATCTTCAAATTTAGGGGGTACAATGAAAAAAATTAGTTGTTTTACTTCAATAATAAAGGCAGAAATAATAAAAGCTAATTTCCAATATATAGCATTTATGGTATTGTTTTGTACGGGATTATTGGGATTAGCAATCTACAAAATTTGTGCTTTTTCAGTGGATTATACGGAAATGAGTTTAGATACATATTATTGCGTTGTGTTATTTACAGTGGGTTTGCTTATAGTTTTTCCAGCTGGCATTTGGTTTATTAATATGAAAGAAGCAGCTATAGAAAAAAGTAACCGGGGTTGGCTGTTAATTTGTGTCTCTGAGCAAAATAGAAAACGTATTATAATTGCAAAGCATATTGTAAATATATCTATAGTAGCTTTGTTTTATATACTGCTATTTTTAGAAGCTTCGATAGTTATGAGAGGACGAGGAATGGAAGTTTTATTCTAAGTAGTGTCTGCTGATTAAACTAAAACACTTAATTTTACTGACTTTTACCTCGTTTTCTGC
>NZ_LNAM01000132.1 GCF_001461035.1 Acetivibrio ethanolgignens
TATAAATGTCAATACAAAAATGTACAAAAGTTCCAAAATAATAATGTACAACTTTTCTAATTTTCAGCCTGGATATGATCTTTCAGCCGGTATGATCTTCCGGATATTGTAATTACATGTGCATGATGCAGAACCCTGTCCAAAATGGCATTGGCTACAACTGCATCATAAAACACAGAATCCCAGTCACTGAAATTTATATTTGTTGTCAGAATAGTACTTTTCTTTTCGTACCTCATGTCAATCAGCTGGAAAAACAGATTTGAATCTTCCTTGTTGATGGGAAGGTATCCCAGCTCATCAATAATTAGAAGCCTGTATTTACTGAAGTGCTTCAGCCTGTCATTCAAACGGTTTTCTGACTTTGCTTTTTTCAGCTGCTGCAGTAAATCATTGCATTTTATAAAATATGTGCTGATCCGCTTTTTGGCTGCAGTAATCCCTATGGAAGTTGCCAGATGTGTCTTCCCCACTCCGCTTGGACCAAGAAATACAAGGTTTTCATTTTCTTCCAGAAATCTCAGTGTGTTATATTCAGAAATTTCCTGCCGGTTTATTCCCGGCTGAAATGAAAAATCAAAGTCCTCCAGTTCCTTATGGTGTGGGAACGCTCCTGCTTTTACCATGGAACG
>NZ_LNAM01000133.1 GCF_001461035.1 Acetivibrio ethanolgignens
CCCAAAAAAATAAGTCTGTAAGCTGTTTTCCTTGCTTACAAACTTATTATACGAGGGAGATGTAGGATGATGAATAAATTCACAGTAGAAGAAATCAATTTCATGTGTGTTTTTGAGACACAGAACAGAATGAAGATGATGGAAGAAATCAGACGGATAATGCCGTACATAAAGGACAGCGATATGGAAGATCTTTCTAGGCAGGTGTTGAGAAAGTTAGATGGCATGACGGATAAGGAATTTGTGGAAAATTCGTTAGAAGCGGTAGAAGAATAGCGGTAGCGAGTGGGTAGTCGGTTGCAATGGCTGGCTACCTGCTTTTTTATTTTGGCAAATTTTTGACATATAAAATTGATTGAGAAAAATCATGGGGTAAGTTATAATTTCGGTATGAGTCATGAGTTCAGATGAAAAATGAATGTTTATATTTTAGAAAATACCTGACAATTATAGACAGTTTGGAGGTTCTAGTGTGAAAAATGAAAAATTAGAAATAATAGAAAGTAACGAATTTCAAAATTTATTTGATAAATCGTAACTATTCAGTACCCCGTTAAGGGCACTTTTATTTCATTATAGGAAATTCCGATTTTGGAAAAGTAATAAAAGAACAACAGTTCACCGAACGTA
>NZ_LNAM01000134.1 GCF_001461035.1 Acetivibrio ethanolgignens
CAATGTCAAAACTGCTTTTTCGTTTACCCCATCATCGATTGTAACCTAAAGAATTTGTGGAGGCAAAATTATTATGAACATATCAGAAATGAATTTGAAAGATATAGAAAATGTTCTCGAATTATATATTGATTATTATAATAACCGTGAAGATGGTTGTTGGACAAAAGAAACAGCAAGAAAAAGGATACATCAAGTCTTAAGCGTTGAGGATTCATATTCTCTAATTATGAAAACAGATGAAGGTAATGCTATTGGATTTGTTATGGGATATTTCAAGCAATATGATGATATCGTTGGATATACCCTTGAAGAGATTGTGATATCATCTCAAAATCAAGGTAAAGGATTTGGAAGCAGTTTGTTAGCTGAGCTGGAACACAGAGTGAAAGAAAAAGGAGCTTCCTGTGTGGAGTTACAAGCGGTAAATGATGAGTTGCATGAAAGATATTATGGGAAAGCAGGCTATATAAATGCAAAAAACTTTGTCATGAAAGTAAAGTGGTTTGATTAAACAAATCCCAATTGTATAATCACATAATTTAAGGGGTTCATTAGCTGTTATATTTTATTAGTGTCTGCTGATTAAGCTAAAACACTTAATTTTACTGACTTTTACCTCGTTTTCT
>NZ_LNAM01000135.1 GCF_001461035.1 Acetivibrio ethanolgignens
TAGCATTTTGCTTTCACTTTTTTGAAAGAAGGACCGATCTTGGACTCCATTTCATTGAGCAGAGCCGTGCGGAAAGCGTTACGTAAAGCGTTACGTAAAGCGGATACCCCTTCACTGATTAAATCTCTGAATGGTAAAAAAAGTTCAGTGCATCATCCAAAGACAGTTTTTTCTGAAAAATGCTCAATAATGCGAGCATATTTTTGTAATTATGTCAAGAGTGTTAAAAAACCGCCATTATTGACGGCTCTTTTGTAATGTTATGCATGCTCTGGTACCTTTCCCTGCTCCCAAATCTCATCGGCAGATAAATCTATATCAAATAATCCATTAATTATTTCTAAGTCTTTAAATGCCGGAATACAAACTGTTGTGTTATCCTTAATAAATCGTTTTCCTGTTGTTTGCTCCATTCCTGAACTATTTTTAAAGCTCTTTTCGACAATATTACACTAGGAATCAAGAATGGAGATAAGGTATTGTTCATGGAAGAATCAGGGAGAGTATATATGATGAAAGCTTCTATGGATGCATTTCGTGATGCACAGAGAGCTTTCGTAGGTGAAGCGGAAAGAGTCAGTCTAGAGGATAACGATGATGTTATGGCAATGCTCAAGGAGCTTAGGGAGGTTCAGATTATGTAGCAGTTACACCGAATTAGTTGCGGCTTATGCAAAAATAGCTATGGAAATGGCAAAAAGTATAGCCTTGGGTAAGGGAAAATTACACATCAAGATTAAGGGGGAAGGAGATAAATAAAAGTAGAATTTTTTACAGGAAAGTAGTAAAATAATACCAGAAGGAAACTACAAGCAAATAATTATATTAAGGGGTACTTTATGAAAATTTGGGAATTTTTTGAGAACTTAGATGAATTTGTCTATGCGGCAGATATGGACAGCTATGAAATATTGTACATGAATAAAAAGGCAAGGGAAGCCTATGGCTTTACTTCTAATAAAGGAGTTATCGGGAAAAAATGCTATGAGGTATTACAAAAATCAAATGCTCCCTGTGCGATATGTACAAATCATTTATTAACTCCAGGGAACTTTAAGGAATGGCGATATTACAATCCTGTAATTCACAAGCATTTGGAATTAAAAGATACCATGATAGAGGTTAATAAAAGACGCTGCCGTATAGAGCTTGCTATTGATGTTAGTATGAGGGAGCGTCAAAATGAAGCAGCTTGCAGATATGAGAATCTGGAGAAGCTGGTGAATGAGAGTATTCGGATTGCCCTGATGGCATCGACACCGAATAAGTCCTTGGAGATTATTTTAGAGCATCTTGGAAAGATATTGAAAGGTGAGAGAGCTTATATTTTTGAACGAAATACAAGGGGAGGAGATGACAATACCTACGAATGGGTTGCTGAGGGGATAACACCGGAAAGGGAGAACCTGCAGAATCTGTCGCCAGAGGTCTGTGCAAACTGGTATCAGAATTTTAAAGAGAATAAAAATATTGTGATTGAGGATTTGGAGGATATTCGAGAGGAAGATCCGTTGCAATATGCAAATCTAAAAAGGCAGAATATTTGCTCTATCGTGGTAGTTCCACTGTATGATGAGAGAAAAGTCATAGGGTTTTATGGTATTGATAACCCGCCGAAGGAATCTATGGATTATATTCAAAATATCCTTCAAATCATAGGCCACTTTATCGTATCATCCTTGAAAAGGAGGGATCTCATTAAGCAGCTGGAGCGGATAAGCTACTTAGATCAGCTTACTAAGCTGGGAAACCGGTTTGCAATGAATGAATATGCACTTCAGATGGGGCGGAGGGATAGTATTGGAGTTGTTTATTGTGATATAACCGGATTAAAGCGAGTGAACGATACGGAAGGTCACGAGGCGGGAGACAGATTAATCCTTCGTGCCTGTGAAGGATTAGAAATTGCTTTCCATGGCTACGGCTTGTTCCGCATCGGTGGAGATGAACTGTTGGCTCTGTGCCCGCAGATAAAAGAAGATGAGTTAAAAAATAAGATTGAAAAGTTAAAAAAAGACCTGCAGGAGAAAGAGGTTGTTATGGCGATTGGAGCTATCTGGGAAAAGGAAAACAGCATTCCATTGGACAAGCTTTTATCTCTGGCAGAGGAACTGATGTATAAGGATAAAAAGGCATATTACAAGGCCCTTGGAGAAAAATCGGGGGGGGGGTAGAGAATACCTCAGAGACTGCAAAGAAAGGGAGGATAAGAGATGAAGCGGTATATAGAATTATTTCTGATCCTGGCTGTAATTATGCTGCCTTCTACCATGCTGGCAGCTGAAAAACCGACCTATACGGTATCGCCCGGGAGTGCTCCGTATAAAAAGACATATACGAACTACACCACTTATAATAAGTATACAAAGCATTATTATGTGCTGCGTTCTTATCTGGAGCAGCTGGAGAAAAAGGGCGGCGGCACACTGGTACTGAAAAAGGGCACCTATAATATTTCCAATACTTTGTACATCCCGTCTAATGTAACTATTCAACTAAAGGATGGCGTAGTCATAAATAAAACAACAAAGACTGGAACGAAGAAATTTTCAGCTTCGGGAACGATTTTTCAGTGTATTTCACCGAAAAAAGCTTCGAAAGAGGGAAGTGTAAGTGGCTATAATGGAGCAAAAAACATTAAGCTGATTGGAAAAGGAAAGGCCGTTATAGACTTAAAATATGTAGAGGGTGCCATTGCGGTTGTTATGGGACATAATCAGGATATTTCAGTGTCGGGAATTACCTTCCGGAATATGAAAAATGGACATTTTATAGAAATGGATGCGGCGTGGAAGGTTCTGGTGGAAAATTGTACCTTCCAGAATCATCAGGCATCTCCAAAGAAGAATAAAGAGGCCATTAATCTGGATACACCGGATAAGAATACGGACGGCTTCCATGAAATCTGGACAACTTATGACTGTACTCCGAATAAGGATGTAACGATACAAAACAATACATTTCTTTCTCTGGAGAGGGCGATAGGTACACATAAATACAGCGAAAATCAGCTTCATGCCAATATACGGATTCTGAATAACACAATTGATGGCTGTGAACAGGATGCAATTCGGGTTATGAACTGGGATTCTCCGGTGATTGAAGGTAACCGTATTTCCAACGTGGCAGGAGGTAATGGAAAATATCGTGCTATCTTAGCCAGCGGTGTAAAAAATCCTGTTTTTATGAATAATACGATTGCGAATGTAGCCCGTCCGATTCAGATTATGCCATGGAAAAATTCGGGAGCTGGTGAAAGCTATGGCATTATTTATAATGAGCTGAGTGAGGAAAATATTGCGGCAATGCAAAAAAATACACTAATCAATGTAAGTGAGAATTTTATAAGGTATAACACGATTTATAATGAATTTGTTACTGGAAGCTATAAATATTATATTGATTTGGCAATATCAGAGAAATCAATGGATAAATCCTCATATATACCAGCATTAATAGAATCCGTGAAAGTATAGTCTTCAGTATCTTCTGTTTCAAAATTGTAAACCGTGATACGATTTTTAGCAGGGTCTACAATCCAGTATTCTTTTACACCAGAAGTGCGATACTTAAACAGCTTTGTATAATAATCCATTCTTCTGCTTCCAGGAGAAACGATTTCAATAATCCAATCTGGGGCACCAGAACAGCCTTTATCTGTGAGCTTGGATTTGTCGCAAATAACAGAGATATCCGGTTCAACATAATTTTTATCATCGTCATTTAAAAATACTGCAAATGGGGCAATATCGACTTCACATGAGCCATTATTGGATTTGATATAATTATTAATTACAGTGCATAATTCTGCGGTGATACGTTGATGTAGTCGGCTGGGCGGTGCCATGTAGTAAATCTGACCGTCAATCAGTTCTGCACGTTCACCTTCCTGGAGGTTGTAAATATCATCAATGGTATATGTTTGCTCTCTTGGTAATGGCATGGTAGCACTTCCCTTCATAGTTATTGTATACCGTTTAAAGCTGGTTATTCCGGTATTTGGCAGCAGCGTTAATTCTCCACCCTGCAGTTACATTATAGCATACTTTAATAGATGCGTACAGCAGGATTATTCTTCTGAAGGTGCTTTCATGTAATGGAAAAAATTGGGTTTTAAAAAGATAGTCTGGATTTTTTTGCCAGCATCCTTTATAATAGAGAAGAGAACAAAAGAAAGGGCTGCCAGGACGGCTTGAAAGGATACAGATTATGGGCGAAAGTGGACAGGAAAAGAAGAAAATTCTAATTATTGATGATTCGGAGGTTAACCGCTCAATACTGAAAGATATGCTTGGAGGTGGCTATGAGATACTAGAGGCCTGTGACGGTGTTGAAGGAGTAGAGATCCTTCGGAAATATGAGGATCAGATTGATTTGGTGCTTTTGGATATCATTATGCCTAATATGGATGGCTTTGGTGTTTTAAGTGCCATGAATGAAAATCGCTGGATTGAATATATTCCTGTCGTTATGATTTCTACGGAAAGGGATCCTGTTTATATTGAGAAAGCATATGAGATGGGAATTACTGATTTTATTGCCCGTCCCTGTGACACATTGATTCTGCGACGGAGAGTTATTAATACAATTATGCTCTATGCTAAGCAAAAAAAGTTAATCAGTCTGGTGGCTGACCAGGTTTATGAGAAGGAAAAGACCAGCAACCTGATGGTGTCTATATTGAGTCATATTGTAGAATTCAGAAATGGAGAAAGTGGGCTTCATGTACTTCATATTCGTACTATTACCGGGCTGCTTTTAAAGTCTCTGGTAAAAAAGAGTAATAAGTATTCATTGACACGTTCTGATGTTTCCCTGATTAGTACAGCCTCAGCACTTCATGATATTGGGAAAATAGGAATTCCGGAGGCTATCCTGAATAAACCGGGGAGGCTTACAAGGGAAGAGTTTGAAATTATGAAAACCCATTCGATGCTGGGAGCGACGATGCTTAGTGGGCTTCCTTTTTACCAGAATGAGAAGCTGATTCGTCTGGCTTATGAAATTTGTCGCTGGCATCATGAGCGATATGATGGAAAGGGGTATCCGGATGGGTTAAAGGGCGATGAGATTCCCATTGCTGCACAGATTGTAGCCTTGGCTGATGTTTATGACGCTTTAACAAGTAAACGTGTTTATAAAGATGCCTATTCCCATGAAAAGGCAATACAGATGATTTTGGATGGAGAGTGTGGAGTGTTTAATCCTCTTTTGTTAGAGTGCCTGACAGAGATTCAGGAGCAATTAAAGGAGGAACTGGAGCAGAGCTCCTTTAGTAAAAGCAGCCAGAGGGAAATGCAGAAGATTGCAGAGGAGCTTATGGCACATGCGGAGCTTTCCTTGTCTAAACGGACTCTGAACCTTTTGGAGCATGAGAGGATTAAATATCAATTCCTGGCTTCTATGACAAATGATATTTTATTTGAATATACGAATACACCATCCATGATAACCTTTTCTGAACAGGGAGCAAAGAGGCTTGGTATCAGGGAGACGATGCTGAACCCTTATCAGAATCGTAATGTCCTGCATACCTTTGGGACAGAAAACTTACAGGGATTTGGAAAGCTTGTGAAAAGGGCGACACCGGAGCAGCCGATTTTTCAGTATGACTGCAGGATTACGATAGATGATGAGCTGAAATGGGCACGGCTTGTCTGCTGCACGACCTGGTCAGGGGATGAGCCACCTCAGTATACGGGGCTTATCGGCAAAATTGTAGAGCTTAAGGATGAAGAAAATGTGGTTGTTGATATTGATAAAATGATAACGAGGGATCCATTGACCGGACTGCTTAATTTTACCCATGCAAGGCTTCGTATCCGAGAACAACTGGAGCTTCGCAGGAATAGTGAATTTGCTATTATAATCTTTGATCTGGATAGTTTTCGGAGTGCCAATGACCGCTATGGACATATTTTTGGAGACAATCTGCTTAAGTATATGGCAGAGAGGCTTCGCCAATGTATTCGAAGTGAGGATATCGCAGCCCGCATTGGCGGTGATGAATTCCTGGTTATGGTAGAGTATAAAAAGGAAAAAGAAAAGGTGATTGAACGTATTTACAACGATCTGACAGGGGAGCACGATGGTTTTCCTGTTTCTGTTGCTATGGGAATCGCCCGGACTGAGGATATTGGAAGAGACTGTGAAGCTTTGCTGAGAGGTGCAGAGCAGGCACTATCTACAATCAAGCTGGAAAAGAAAAAGGGATACAGCTTTTATGATAAAACCATGCGGAGTATGCGACCGGTGCTGTCTTCGATTGAGGAGCTAGAAAATATGGAGGATGAAAAATAGTATGAGATTCTTAAGGTTTAATAATAAGGGGAAAAAAGTAAAACTGCTTTCTACTCTTTTGGCAGTTTCTGTGGCTTTTCAGGCTCTTTCTGTGCCTGCCTTTGCTGTAGAGGCGAGTGCCGGAAGGACTATCCAGTGGGGAGAGGAGAAGCTTAAGGACCTGCAACAGAGGATAGAGTCCTTAGCTTCTCCGGATGCACAGGAAGCAGAGGATACTGCTTTGAATCTGAAAAATGTAAAGCTGGATATAGGCGAGGAGCTTTCGCTGGAGCTTATAGGGAAAGCAGGTGTAATAAAGGATGGTGTAGAATGGTTTTGCAGAACCAGGATTCCGGAGGATAAGCTGTATTCAGCAGCAGGCTCGGAGGAAGCCTTGCTTTGCTTAAGCCTTAGTAAGGAGGGACGCATCACGGCAAAGAGGCCTGGTTCTCTGGAGGTATGGGCGAAGTGGGGAGACACTCTGTATTGCTGCGGTGTGACTGTTCGTACAGAGTATGAGACTTTAGTGGAAAAGGAAAGAAAACAGGCAGACATAAGGGCAGAGGAAATTGTGAAGGATATGATGCATCTGAAGGATGTGGATAAGGTTTTAGCAGCCCATGATTATCTGGTAAGCCATGTGGTATATGATATGGACTATCTGCTTGGAGGTGCCGAAGGAGCTCTGCTGAATGGAAGGGCTGTCTGTGCCGGATATGCCCAGGCATTCCTGAAGCTTATGGAGAAGCTGAATGTAAATTGCCGTTGTGTCGCCGGATATGCCGGACAGGAGGAGCATCTGTGGAATAAGGTTGAGCTGGAGGGAGAATGGTATTTCCTGGATGTTACCTGGGATGACCGTGATTTCATAGACTACACCTACTGCCTTATTGATCCTGAGACCCTTGGAAGGGATCATAAGGGCTGGTATACTCCAATAGATGAAGCTTATGGAACAAAGTACAGATACTATCCTTATGAAAAACAGGGGATGCTTGCAAGGAATAAGGAAGAGCTTGCTGCCATACTTTCTCAACAGTTTGATGCCACTACCGGAGCAGAGGCCATGATAGATGTCCTGATTCCTACGGAAATGCATCGCAATGAGATAACAGACAGACTGGAGAAAATAGCAGGTAGAAGTGCCGATATAAATAAGCAAAGAAATTGGATCGTAGGAGACTATACCCGATATGTTTATAAGGTAAGCAATATCAGCCCTCAGCCGGCAAAGGAGGTTAAGCTTCTTTGTGTAGAGCCGGGGAATGGAGAAGGGGAAACTACGACGAAGCTGAGATTGAAATTTGACCAGGAGGTGGAAGGGCTTTCTGCTTCCAATATCTTTTTAAAGGATGCTGATAAGGGAGTGCTGGAGGATAAAGGAAATGGCACTTATGAGCTGCCGATTTATAATATCCGGGTTGGAGATAAAACACAGCTGCCGGTGGAGATACGTAAACGAGGCTTTGAGATTACTCCTGCATCAGAAAGCTTTCTGGTTAGTGTAATAAGGGAGGATAAGCCTCAGGCGACCTTCGAAGCGGTGGGCAGGTTCACAGGGCTTCTTTCCAATCTGGAGCCGGGGATGGAATATACGGTAGGAGATGGAGTATGGCATAAGGTCAATTCAGAGGAGCCGGTTCTGGTAGAGCCTATGTATCAAAGGCCTGTTTCTGTTATAAAAAGGAGCAGCAGTCCTGAAAAAATAGATTCTGAGGTTCAAAGGATTGTTTTACAATGGCCGGATGAGCCTAGATGGGTAAGAGCAGAAGCTGGGAAATTAACTAACCTGCGCAAGCAGATGGAATACCAAAAGGAAGGGGACACCTATTGGAGTCTTTGTACCGAAAGAGAGATCACAGGACTTTCGGCTGGTGTGTACTATGTGCGATATAAAGGATATGGAACTACCCTGGCCTCTGAGCCTCAAAGGGTCGTCATCCTCCAGTCTGCAACAAATGGCAGTACTGCTGCTTCCGGGCGGCCTTCGTGGAAGGAAAATGCAGCTACACAGCCGCCGGTTCCGGTAGAACCAGTGCAGCCAGAGCCGGTGCAGCCAGTCCCGCCGGTACCAGTGCAGTCAGAGCCGGTACAGCCAGTTCCGCCAGTTCCGCCAGTCCCACCGGTACCAGCAGAGCCAGTTCCGGTAAAGCCGGCAATGGTTGAGGATAAAGTTATCTCGAAGGATTTGGAATATAAGATTTCCTCTGCAGAGGGTAAAAAACTTGTTTTAGAGAAGAAAGGAAAGCAAAAAGCTAATAAAGTAACGATCCCGGCGGTTATAAATGTAAATAAAGCTGATTTTGCGGTGACGGGGCTTGCATCAGGGGCTTTCAAGGGTGATAAGGAGCTTAAGCATATTGTTATTGGTGCAAATATCACTGTTATTGGGAAGGAATGCTTTAAAAACTGCACACAGCTTAAAAAACTTACCTTTAAGGGAAAAGAAATTAAAGCAATTGGGAAAAATGCTTTTCAGGGTATTAAAAATGAGGTTATTGTTGAGCTTCCGAAAAATACGACAGGAGCAGAGCAGAAAAAAATAGAAAAAATACTTAAGAATGCGGGGTTGAAAAAATTTAAGATAAAAAAATAAACATGATACTGAAGGAAAGATAAAGGAAGGTCCGGAATGTGTTTCCGGACCTCTTTTTATTCGATAGGAAAGTGCGTCCTATCGAATAAAAAACGCTCCGCTAAGGATCGCACTGCGGAGGCGTGGAAGATGTCACTTTCGCGACCCGCCGCAGGCGGAGAGTTTGCTTTACAAACTCTTTGCTAAAATTATTTCGATGGAACCATACGGATAATACGGCCTGCGAAATCGTTGAAATTCTGTGTCTGTAAGATGACTTTTCCAGGACCGGTCAAGCGGGTGAGAAATAGACCTTCACCACCAAAGAACATATTTTTAAGACCCTTTACGGTTTCAATTTCGTAAGAAACAGAAGGCTCAAAACCAACAACATTGCCGGTATCTACTTTGAGAACTTCGCCCGGAGCCAGCTCCTTTTCGATTTTATCTCCATCAATTTCCAGAAAAACTACGCCGTTACCATGAATTGTTTGAAGGATAAACCCTTCACCACCAAATAGGCCGGCGGAGAATTTTTTTGTAAAGGTTACAGACAGCTCAATACCAGGCTCGGCACATAAAAAGGCATCCTTCTGGCAGATAAGTCCTGCACGGCCATCCATATGAATAGGAAGAATTTCTCCGGCAACGGTGGAAGAAAAGGCAACAGTAGCGTCATCACGCTCTGCACGATAGGTCGCCATAAAAAGAGATTCACCAGTAAACATTCGGCCAAGACCCTTCATGAAGCCGCCCTTGATATTGCTGTCCATAGTAATGCCATCAGAGCACCATGCCATAGCTCCGGACTGTGTATACATACTTTCGCCGCGGTTTAATTTAACTTCGACAGCAGGCATAGTAGAGCCTAAAACTTTATATTGCATATCTTATCCTCCTAGTATTTGATAAATTAATTCTAAAGGATTAAGGGGAGAGTGTCAATGGAAAGGTAAAATATCTGAGAATTTATCTTTACATCAATGGGATAAAATGCTATATTTGGAATGGAATTATGAGAGATAGGAGCGAGGGCATGAAAAAGGCAGATGACAGCAGGCTGAAGCGGGTAGATTGGATAAGGGAAGGACTGATATTGACAGCAGCTATGGTAATTATTGCTGTATCTGTATATTTTTTTCTGATTCCCAGCCATACATCTATTAGTAGTATTTCGGGACTGGCGATTGTACTGAGCAATCTGGTACCCCTATCCATATCAATGATTACTTTGCTGCTAAATACGGTTCTGCTGGTGATTGGATTTTTTACTTGTGGAAAGGAATTTGGAGGTAAGACGGTATATACCAGTATTCTGCTTCCTGTTTTGCTGGCAATGCTAGAGAGATTATTCCCAAACAACCAGTCCTTTACTGGCAGTGCGGAACTTGATATAGTATGCTATATTTTTCTGGTCAGTGTGGGCTTAAGTATTTTGTTTAACAGGAATGCTTCCTCTGGCGGATTAGATATTGTTGCTAAAATTATGAATAAGTATTTTCATATGGAGCTTGGCAAAGCGATGTCGCTTTCCGGTATGTGTGTAGCACTTTCCTCTGCTCTGGTGTACGATAAGAAAACCGTTGTTTTAAGTGTTCTTGGAACCTATTTAAATGGTATGGTGCTGGATCATTTTATTTTTGGACAGAAGCTGAAGCGTCGTGTCTGTATTATTACAAAAAAAGAAGAAGCTGTCCGGCACTTTATTATTCATGAGCTTCATAGCGGGGCAACGATTTATGAGGCTATTGGTGCTTACAATATGGAAAAACGAAATGAGATTATTACAATTGTGGATAAGAACGAATACCAGAGGCTGATGAGCTATATTAACAAGGAAGATCCGGATGCATTTATCACGGTGTACACAGTGGCAGATATGCGGTACCAGCCGAAGGTTTGGTAAAATTCTACCTTGACAAAAATGGATTTTGCGAATACACTTAACAATAATTTTATGAAAGAGGAGATTACAATGGAAAAGAAACCTTATTATTTGACAACTGCGATTGCTTATACCTCGGGTAAGCCGCATATTGGAAACACTTACGAAGCAGTGCTGGCTGATAGTATCGTGCGTTTTAAAAGATACCAGGGCTATGATGTACGGTTCCAGACTGGTACTGATGAGCATGGACAGAAGATTGAAATGAAAGCAGAAGAGGCTGGCGTAACACCAAAGGAATTTGTAGATGGTGTTGCAGGAGAAATCAAGTCTATCTGGGATTTAATGAATACTTCTTATGATAAGTTTATCCGTACAACGGATGATTATCATGAGAAGCAGGTACAGAAGATTTTCAAAAAGCTTTATGATCAGGGAGATATCTATAAGGGATATTATGAAGGAATGTACTGTACTCCTTGCGAGTCCTTTTTCACCTCCTCCCAGCTGGTAGACGGCAAATGCCCGGACTGTGGAAGAGAGTGCCAGCCTGCAAAGGAAGAGGCTTATTTTCTGAAGCTTTCCAAGTATACAGACCCTTTAATTGAGCACATTAATACCCATCCGGAATTTATTCAGCCGGAGTCCCGTAAGAATGAGATGATGAATAACTTCCTTCTGCCGGGCCTGCAGGATTTGTGCGTGTCCAGAACCTCTTTTAAATGGGGAATTCCGGTGGATTTTGATGACAAGCATGTGGTCTATGTGTGGATAGATGCTTTAAGTAACTATATTACCGGTCTGGGCTATGACCAGGATGGCAGCAGCGGAGAGTTATTTGAGAAATACTGGCCGGCAGACCTGCATCTGATTGGTAAGGATATCCTTCGTTTCCATACGATTTACTGGCCAATTATGCTGATGGCTCTTGACCTCCCTCTGCCAAAGCAGATTTTTGGACACCCATGGCTGCTGCAGGGTGATGGCAAGATGAGCAAATCCAAGGGAAATGTTATCTATGCAGATGACCTGGTGAATTTATTTGGTGTAGATGCGGTACGTTATTTTGTGCTTCATGAGATGCCATTTGAAAATGATGGTGTGATTACCTGGGAGCTTTTAGTTGAGCGAATGAATTCTGAGCTTGCAAATACTCTGGGTAACCTGGTAAATCGTACAATTTCCATGTCCAATAAGTATTTTGGTGGTGCTGTAAATAATGCTGGGGTAAAGGAGCCGGTAGATGATGAGTTAATTGCTCTTTCTCTGGAGACGCCAAGGAAGGTGGAGCATAAGATGGATGAGCTTCGGATTGCCGATGCTATTTCTGAGATATTCACTTTATTTAAAAGATGCAACAAATATATTGATGAGACAATGCCTTGGGCACTGGCAAAGGAAGAGGAAAAAAAGCCTCGGCTGGAAACTGTACTTTACAACCTGGTAGAGAGTATTTCTATTGGGGCAAATCTGTTAAAGCCCTTTATGCCTGAGACATCAGATAAGATTCTGGCACAGTTAAATGCACCGGAGAGAAGCTTAGAGGAGCTCTCCCAGTTTGGGGCTTATGTATCCGGTAATAAGGTAACGGATGCTCCTGAGATTTTGTTCCAGCGTCTGGATGTGAATGAGGTGCTTGTAAAGGCAGCTGAGATTCAGGCAGCACAGGCAGCAGCGAATGGAGGTGCTACAGAGGCTACTTCTGATAATGAGGAGCCGGTAATTGATATTGAAGCAAAGCCGGAGATTACCTTTGATGATTTTGAGAAGCTTCAGTTCCAGGTAGGTGAGATTATTGCCTGTGAGGAGGTTCCGAAGTCCAAGAAGCTTTTATGCTCCCAGGTGCGTATCGGAAGCCAGGTAAAACAGATTGTTTCCGGCATCAAGCAGCATTACACTGCAGAGGAGATGGTTGGTAAGAAGGTTATGGTTTTAGTGAACCTTAAACCTGCGAAGCTGGCTGGTGTGCTGTCTGAGGGTATGCTTTTGTGTGCAGAAGGCGAGGATGGAGAGCTGGCACTGATGACACCAGAGAAAAAGATGCCTGCTGGTGCAGAAATTGCGTAATCGGAGATTTTTAAATGGAAGCAAGGATATTTGAAACCCATGCCCATTATGAGGACAGGCAGTTTGATGAGGACCGTGAGGAGCTTTTGAAAAGCCTGCCCCTAAATGGCATTGAGTTTGTGGTAAATGTAAGCTCCAGTCTGGAGACAGTAAAACGCACCCTGGAGCTTACGAAAGGATATGATTTTATATATGGTGCCGTAGGTGTACATCCGGAGGAGGCTTTGGAGCTTACGGAGGAGAGCTTTGCATGGCTTTCAGAGCAGCTTTCCTGTGATAAGATAGTAGCCGTCGGTGAAATTGGTCTGGATTATTACTGGAAAGAGCCGGATCCGGCGGTTCAGAAAATCTGGTTTGAACGACAAATTGCTCTGGCACGGGAAAAACAGCTGCCGATGATTATTCATAGCCGGGATGCGGCAAAGGATACTTATGAGCTGATGAAGGCTGGTCATGCTGAGGAGGCTGGTGGTGTAATCCACTGCTTTTCCTATGCAAAGGAAATAGCAGAAAAATTTCTGGATATGGGCTTTTATTTAGGCATTGGCGGGGTGGTAACCTTCAAAAACAGCAAAAAGCTTAAGGAGGTTGTAGAGTATGCACCTCTGGAGCGGATTCTGCTGGAAACAGACTGCCCTTATATGGCGCCGGTGCCAAACCGGGGCAAACGCAATTCTTCTTTAAATCTAATCTATGTGGCAGAAGAAATCGGAAGGCTAAAGGGATGCTCTACCGATGAGGTAATTGCACAGACTACAAAAAATGCAAGGAAAATGTATCGTATTTAGGAAAAGAGGGAAAGATGGCGACATTAGGAATACCCCAGAACACAATAGAAATATTGAAAAAATATAATTTTAATTTCCAGAAGAAGTTCGGGCAGAATTTTCTAATTGATATCCATGTGCTGGATAAGATTATGGAAGCTGCTGGTATTACAAAGGACGATTTTGTACTGGAAATTGGTCCTGGAATCGGTACAATGACCCAGTATCTCTGCGAAAATGCAAGAGAAGTCGTGGCAGTTGAGATTGATAAAAATCTGATACCGATTTTGTCCGATACCCTTTCAGCTTATGACAATATAACTGTAATTAACAAGGATATTTTAAAGCTGGATTTAAACCAACTGGCGAAGGAGAGAAATGGTGGAAGACCGATTAAGGTAGTTGCGAATCTTCCCTACTATATTACCACACCAATTATTATGGGATTGTTTGAAAGCCATGTTCCGCTGGAAAGTATTACGGTCATGGTACAAAGGGAAGTAGCTGATAGGATGCAGGTAGGCCCGGGAACCAAGGATTATGGGGCACTTTCTTTAGCGGTGCAGTATTATGCAAGGCCGGAAATAGCTACCCATGTACCACCGAACTGCTTTATGCCACGGCCAAATGTAGGCTCCGCTGTTATAAAGCTGATCTGCCATGAAAAGCCGCCGGTAGAGGTAGAGGATGAGAAGCTTATGTTTAAGGTTATTCGGGCGTCCTTTAACCAAAGGCGGAAAACGTTGCAAAATGGCTTGAATAACTCACCGGAGATAGCTTTGCCAAAGGAGCAGATTACAGAGGTGATTAAAGAGGCTGGACTGCCAGCAGCGGTTAGGGGAGAGGCTCTGACTCTGGAGCAGTTTGCGGCTTTAAGCAACTGTATCGGGAAACGGCTAAAATAAACAGAATAGCTCTTTTATAGCATAAAAAAGGAGCTGTTGCATAAGGTAGTTAGTGCAAAGCTCCTTTTTGTGTTGAACTGAAGAGCCTTATGAGGGAAACTCTTCTAAAGCCCGGGAAAAGGGCTTTATGCACATTCAACGTAATATAAACAATTAAAATTTATGTTCTGTGACGTAGACTTATTGCTCGCCGAAAATTGCATTTCTCTGCTTAGAAAGGGCAAGCAGGAGAAGTATTCCTAAAATACCGCAGGAAATAACCTCGCCGGCACCTACAGTCAGCATCATATAAGGAATACTGTCTTCAACAATACCATAGCCATACCGGAGAATAAAAGGGACTCCGATGGTATTTCCGATAATCGGTGGCAGGCACACCAAAAGCTTATGTTTTCTCAATGCATAGGAAACAAAGGCGGCAGCCAAAGTAATTAGACTTCCACCAATGACGTCAAGCAGAATGCCTCCGGCAAGAATATTGCTTAAAAGGCAGCCGACAAAAAGTCCTGGTATCGCTGCTGGGGTGAAATAAGGCAGAATGGTAAGTGCCTCGGAAAAGCGGACCTGAATGACACCGGAGCTTAATCCAAGCATGTTGGCGACATAGGTCAGAACGACGTAGAGAGCTGCAATCATAGCAGCCTGGGTTAAAAATTTGTTTTTCATATTCTTTTCTCCTTTAGTTTTGTTTTACGAGTGGAAGGTCTCGAACACTCGGCTTATTATCCCCTAAGACCTTGTTTTTATGGGGTTTGCAACGTTTTGCAGTTTATCACAAATTTAGAGAAATGTCAAGAAAACTTAATTTGCTATTCCTTGTAGTTTTTAGTATAATACACTCGTAATACACAGAAACTTCAAAGAAGGGATGCATTATGTCTAAAAAAAAGAAGAAAAAGCCTATGACTAAGGGCAGGTACCGTTTTAAGCTGGCGATGCAGGTGATTGTACTGCTGCTGCTTTTAACGATGCTTGCTCTTGGTGTCATTTTTTATATTGCTTACGGAAGGGATATCTTTAAGCTTCAGGATGAGGCAAAGGAGCTGGTAAGAAGCTCTACCACAGAGACCTTCCGGCAGTCGGAGACAAGTCTTATTTATGATGTGGATGGCAATGTTCTTACGACCCTGAAGGGGGAAAAGGATGTTTACTACATTGCTTATGAGGATATACCGGAATATGCCAAGGATGCGATGATTTCCATAGAGGATAAGCGGTTTGAGACTCATATCGGCATTGACTTTAAGGGTATTATGCGTGCAGTGAAGGCTCTGATTGTCAATAAGGGTGAGATACATCAGGGAGCCAGTACGATTACCCAGCAGCTGGCCCGGAATATTTTCCTGACCCATGAGGTAAGCTGGGAACGGAAAATAAAGGAAATGTTTATCGCAATGGAGCTGGAAAAACGGTATTCCAAGGATCAGATTATGGAATTCTACCTTAATAATATTTACTTTGGAAATGGCTATTATGGTATTCAGGCAGCCAGTAAGGGCTATTATAAGAAGGAGGTAGAGAATCTGTCATTGGGTGAGATTACCTTCCTTTGTGCGATTCCAAATAACCCTGCCTTGTATGACCCGTACCATAACAGGGAAAATACGGAGGGACGACAGGGACGTATCCTGGACCAGATGGTAGAAGAAGGGAAAATAACAGCCCAGGAGGCCGAGGAAGCAAAGCAGGATGAGATTACCCTGAAAAAGAAAAAGGCTAAAAAGTATAATTATGTGGAGACCTATGTATATAATTGTGCAATCCGTGCTTTGATGGAAAATCAGGGCTTTACCTTCCGCAACAGCTTCGACAGTGAAGAGGATAAGGAACGCTATGACGAGCGCTATGATGAGCTGTATGCTGTCTGCCAGCAGTCCTTATACAGTGCAGGCTATCGTATCTATACTTCGATTGATAAGACGAAGCAGAAGGCCCTTCAGGCAGCTGTAGATGATACTTTGTCTAAGTTCGACGAAAAGACAGAGGAGGGTATCTATGCTATGCAGGGAGCAGCCACCTGCATAGATAATGAGACAGGAAGAGTAGTAGCAATTGTTGGAGGCCGTTCCCAGAACCTGACGGGATACACATTAAATCGTGCTTACCAGAGCTTTCGCCAGCCGGGAAGCTCCATTAAGCCGCTGCTTGTATATACACCGATGCTGGAGCGGGGGTATAGACCGGATACGATGGTTGAGGATAAGAAGACTGAGGATGGACCAAGAAATTCGGACGGTACATACTCAGGTAAGATTACTCTACGAACTGCAGTGGAAAAGTCAAAGAATACTGTAGCCTGGAAGCTATTTGAGGAACTGACTCCATCGATAGGCATCCAGTATCTTTTAAGCATGAATTTTGCAAAAATTGATAAAAATGATTATTTCCCGGCTGCTTCTCTGGGTGGATTGACCAATGGTGTTAGCACGGTGGAAATGGCTTCTGCCTTTGCAGCTCTGGAAAATGATGGTAAATACAGAGAACCGACCTGCATTGTTATGATTATGAATAGCCGTGGCGAAACGATTGTTGGCGATACGATAGATGAAAAGATAATTTATGACCAGAATGCAGCTCGTATGATGACTGATGTCCTGACTGGTGTTTTGACCCGGGGCACGGGAAGAAGTCTGAAGCTTACGAATATGACGGCTGCCGGAAAAACAGGAACGACAAATGATAAAAAAGATGGATGGTTTGTAGGCTATACACCGTATTATACGACTGGTGTCTGGGTAGGCTATGATATACCAAAAACAGTGAAGGATTTGTATGGTTCTACCTATCCGGGGGCTATCTGGAAAAGCTATATGAATACGATTCACGAGGGACTTGCAAATAAAGGCTTTGAGCCTTACGAGGGTGTTAAAGAGGAGCCTGAGGAAACGGAAGAGCCGGAGGAGCTGGAGGAAGAAGATGACATTGCTGAAGATATTACCGTACCGGAGGATGAGCAGATACCAGAGGATGAAACGTCAGGTGGCGAAGATATGGAAAATGAACCGGAAGCTCCAGGAGCTCCTGTGGAAGAGCCAGAAGAGGAGCCGGAGGAGGAAATACCGGATGAAACAACTCCGGAAGAGCCTTCAGAACCGGTAATTCCGGAAGAAGAGGAGCCTGTCGGAGGATAGGAAGGGAAATAAAAACTGCGGAGACTGATAAAACAGTTTCCGCAGTTTTTATTTACATCACAGAAAGTCTTTGAATGGCATTGTCTTTTATAATGAGCTCAAAATGCTCTGCATAATATGCAGGGCTTGCATAGGTTGCCCGTTCGGAGGAACCATATTCAGAAATAATATTGCATATCTTATTAAACTCCTCTGGTGTATGCTCTGATTTACTGATAACCAGATAATAGGTACCATTGACCGGATTTTTATAGACTGTATTTATACCGTTATAAGAATATACAATATGAGCAGACAGACGGATGATTTCCTCCAGAGAGCGGAAGGAAAAAACCTTAGTTAAATCTGTCTGTACAGTAATTGGTTTAAGCTCCTCGCTCTCTTTTTTCTTTTTCTGACCAAGAGCCTCAGGAAGTGGAATAAAATCGTCAGAGGAGGTATCCTTCTCTTCCTCTGTGCCTTCCATCAATTCATTAAGCTGGTCAAAGCAATGCAGAATCTCGTCGGCATAGGCGGTATCCTCTTCTTCATCAGGGCTGTCATCCTCATCCATCTGCTCCGGTGAAAAGCGGGAAAACCGGGTATCCAGTTCCTCCGGATCTTCTACCTTGGTAATAACAAGAACCAGAGAATCGGGAGAAATGGGAATAGCCTCAATCATAAGAGGAATATCTTCTGCTTCAAAGCCGAACTCATAGGAAGCCTGCTGTATCATATCTCGAAAGAGAGCCTTTGCCTTTTCTGTACCATAAGCTAGCTCACTGATACGGAGCTCTCTTTCCAGTAAATCTTTTTTGCTTAAGGTGCAGCGAATCTGATTATCGCTGATTTTTTCTATTTTCATAAAATCACATCCTTTTCTATACAAATCCTACACTGTGATTGTAAACAAAGTATAATTTAAAATGGAAATAAAGTCAATAAAATATAAGGAAATAAGGCTTGTGACAAAAAATTTAATAAAAAATTAACCAAAATTTTTGTCGAAATATTGGAAATTTTGACGGCAAAATAACATTTGCAAAGAAAAAGAAAGGTGGTTATAATAACCATAGATGTAAAACATTGGCAAAAGAAAGGGGGAGAACTATCAGCACCGAAATCTGGTTTCAAAAATATCGGATTTTAGGTCAGCTGGGAGAAGGAGGGACCGGGAGTGTATTTCTGGCGGAGCATATCCGTCTTAAGTATTTTCGGGCAATCAAACGAATCAGGAAGAGCCATCCGGCTTATGAACAGCTGATGCAGGAGGCCGATATTCTAAAAGACCTTGTACATCCGGGGATTCCACAGATTTATGATGTGGAGGAGGATAGAGAGTACTCCTATATCGTTATGGAGTATGTAAAGGGACTGTCTTTAAAAGACCTGTGTTTAAAGCAGGGACGTATCAGAGAAGCAGAGATTATAGAGATCTGCTTGCAAATCTGTAAGGTATTTCAATTATTACATTCCGCAGAACAACCAATACTTTATCTGGATTTAAAACCGGACAACATTATCATTGAAAAGTTAAAAATTAAAGTAATTGACTTTGGAGCAGCAAGAAGAAGGGGAGAAAACAGAAATAGTATATCTATGGGTACCAGGGGGTTTGCAGCACCGGAGCAATATACACTGGAGGGTGCAGATGGGCAGAGTGATATATATGGCTTGGGGAATCTCATGCTTTTTATGGCAGCAGGAGCTACCGGAGCAGCGGGATTAAAGCTGTTGGAAACAGAACAAGAATACAGCAGAGCCTTTAAAGAGCTGGTATTTCAATGCTTAAAATATAACAAAGCTGAACGTATTGAAACAATAGACCAGATAGTAGAAAGATTGCTGGTGTTGAGTCCAAAGGAAGGCAAAGGATTGCCCGACCGGAGAGGAGCATCTCTTGTGGCTGCTTTTGCAGGAGTACAGCCAAGATGTGGGGTGACATTTATCTGTCTTGTACTTACGGAATATCTGTGTCGCCAGGGACAAAGGGCTGTTTATGTAGAAGCAGGGAGCAAGAAGGATATCCAGAGGCTTTATCTAAAGGAAAGCAGGTGGACATGTCCGATTCTTTGCGGTGAACCGGAGCATCTCAGAAACAAATATCAGGAATACGAGGTCTTTATCTGTGATTATGGAGTCTACCAGGAGGCGGGAGAAGCTTTTTGGGAAAAGGATACCGTTTGTCTGGTAACTTGTGCAAGACCGTGGGAGATGGGATTATGGGAAACAGCAGAGAAGGAGATTTTACGAAGAAAATTTCATGAGAAGGACGGGAAGAGTGGACGGCTTTACTTTTTGGTGAATCTGATTTCAGCCAGGGAGTTTTTCTCTTTGGTAAAGGAAAAAAAGACAAGCTGTCTTAGGATGCCTTACCGCGAAAAAGTACTGGAGAAGGATAAGGAGCTTTCAGAGCTTACGGAAAGGCTTTTCAAGAGGAGTTTTTATGAAAAGAAGGGAACTAAGGCTTCCAAAAACAGTTTATTTGGTTGGTGCCGGACCTGGTGCAGGAGTAACCCATACCGGTATTTTACTGGCAGAATTTTTAGAAGAAAGAAGAGGGGCACGGACGCTGTTTTTAGAAGTAAATAATCACAGAGATATCCAGTATATTCAAAAAAGTCGTTTCTCCGCTGACTATGAGAGTCTGGAGGGGAGAGGATTAGAGGAGCTTTGTCTGGAAAACTATGATTATATAATAGCAGATATGGGGACTGATTTAAATTTCTGGAAGAAAGGGCTGCCACAGGAAGCCAGAGCAGTTTTGGTAGGCAGCGGTGCACCCTGGCGGCAGGGACGGTTTTGTCAGGCGGTAAAAGGGGTCAGACAGATGGCTCCGGAGCTTGCATGGCAGGGAGTGCTTTCTCTTAGCAGCCAGAAGGAGGCTCGTAGATTAACAGAATATCTGGAAACTCCAGTTGCAGTTTTAGGCTGGCAGCCTTTACATGAGCCGTTGACAGCGGCTTGTGAGAAAGTGTTTTTGTCCCTGATTCAAGGAGGGAGAAAGTGATGTAAAATGAACAGAAGCTACAAAAGGAAGGTATTAAAAATCACAGCAGTTTTAGGACTTATAAGTCTTTTGGTAAGCATGATTTTCTTTGGAATGCAAGGCTTTTTAAAATACCGGAAAAAGGAGTCCGGGAGGGCCTTCGGATGTCAGCTGGTACGTTCTATGAAACGGAATGAGCTGTTGACGAAGGCTGACCTTGCAGTATTTGAGTATGATACAGGAACTGGAGAAAGCTATCTTACAGCTGCACAGGCAGAAGGAACAAGGCTTATAAGAGACACAGCGGAAGGAATGCGACTTATGGAGGATTCCGTGTACGAAGGCGAGCCGATTACGGATGACATGAGACTTCACAAATACACCTTTATTAAATTAACAGAGCGGATAAAAAAGGGAGATTATATTGATATCCGTATCTCTTTTCCAAATGGAGCAGATTTTGTCCTTCTATCCAAGAAACAGGTACAGGATATTACCTGGTCTGAGGAAGGGGTAGGAGAAAATGCAATTTGGCTTCATGTGTCTGAAGAAGAAATTTTAAGATTATCCAGTGCGGCTGTAGAGGCTTTTTTGAATGATGGCTGTAATATTTATGCAGTTATGTATATCGAAAAAAATCAAAAGGCTGCTATTATGAACTACAAGGTAAATGATGTAGTAGCACAGTTGATTGAAGATGATCCGAACATAGTAGAAAAGGCAGAGAATGTTCTGGAATGGCAGATTTGGAATGAATGGAAGGATGAAGGAAATTCCTTGTCTGTAAATGCTGGTGTCGGAGAAATGGAGATAAAAGAGAAAACAGAAGAGTCTGTTGAGGAGTCCGCAGAGGATGAGATTATTTATTTTGACTGATGATAAATCCCGCATGGAATGGAATTTGTCTCACGAAAAGCACCTTTTTACAGCGGGAGAAGGAGGATATATGGAAGAAGGTGAAATAAGATGGATTATGGAAGAGATACGGCGTGCCATCATTGGCGGAATCTCTGTCCGAGTAGATGGCATCTGTGGTATTGAGTCAATAGAAACGCTCCCAGGAGTACAGGAGGAAATAACATATATGGAGGACTATATAGGAGATGATAACGGTAGAATTATAGAAATAAGTTTTTCCAGGGTTAAAATACCAAAACCCCCAAAATACAGTAATCAATAAAACGTATGCCCTTTATTAGAGAGCTGCCGGGGAAATTCTTATGAATTTCTTAATTTCTCCGGCAGCTGTTAAAAAGTTAATGACGTTGAAAGGAAAAAGTGGTATACTAAAAAGCGAAGCTTGAAAAGATGAATTCTGGGGGAAACAGGAGGACTTAAGATGAATACGGATGTAAAAAAGAAAGCGTATGTTGGAATCACCTTGTTTTTACTTGTTGTATTGATAACAGGTGTAGCCATTTTGATAAAAAAGTTTGCACCAAATAATGAGATGGTGTCTCTGACGGATTATTATGGGATAGAGGGGGACGAGCTTTTAATTGTACTTCAGGATAAGGTTCATGAAGAAAAAGGATTTTTGATAGATGGAGAGGCCTATATTGATTATGATACTGTTGCCGGCTATCTGAATAAACGGTTTTATTGGGATGCCAATGAAAATCTGCTTATCTATACGACTGCAACAGAGGTAATTAAAGCGGAGGTAGGAAGCAGGGCTTATTATGTAAATAAAAGTAAGACAGATACCAAGTATCAGATTGTAAAGACCGATGGTGATAAGGTTTATGTGGCAGCAGACTATGTAAAGCTGTTTTCTAACCTGGAATATGAATTATATACAGAACCGAACAGAATTGTACTGACTTATAAGTGGAATCAGGAATATACTTATGCTACCGCAAAGAAAAAGGCAAAAATCAGAACATTGTCTAATATTAAGGCTCCGGGTGTTGCAGAGCTTAAAAAAGGAGATAAGGTTCTTTATGCAGAGCTTTCTGAAGGGGAAGCAGAGACGATTGCTGAAGATTATGTAAAGGTGGTTACTCAGGATGGTATTGTAGGATATGTGAAGAAAAACCGCCTGGGTGAGCCGGTGACAGAGCTTTTAAGTAATGATTATCAAGAGGAAGAGTACCCTAGAATTTCTAAGGACTACAAGATTAATCTGGTATGGCACCAGGTTACAAATATGGCTGCCAATGATGGACTTTTAAATCTTTTGGGAAGTACAAAGGGAGTTACAACGGTTTCTCCAACTTGGTTTTCCGTAGCGAATAATAAAGGGGCAATCACTTCCCTGGCTAGTGAGACCTACGTTACCAGGGCACATAATGCCGGAGTTGAGGTATGGGCTCTCTGTGATGATTTTGATACCAAGAATGTAAATATGTATGAGCTGTTAAGCTATACGTCCAGAAGAGAAAAGCTGGAAAATGAATTGATTGCCAGTGCGATTAAGTATAATCTGGATGGAATTAATATTGATTTTGAAAAGATTACAAGGGAAGCGGGTGTTCATTTTATTCAGTTTATCCGTGAATTGTCGGTAAAGTGCCGAAGCAACGGCATCGTTCTTTCAGTAGATAACTATGCACCTGGATATACGGCGCATTACGATAGAAAAGAGCAGGGTAAGGTAGTAGATTATGTTATTACGATGGCCTATGATGAGCATACTTCGGCTTCTGAGGAAAGTGGCTCTGTAGCATCCCTTGGTTATGTGGAGAAAGCGATTAAGGATATGCTGGAGGTAGTTCCAGCTGAAAAGAATATTATCGGAATTCCTTTCTATACCCGGATTTGGAGGGAAGAGGAAAAGGACGGAAAGACAGAGATTACAAGTGCTGCTTATGGTATGAACCAGGCGATAAATTGGCTTGCTGACAGGGGTGTTGAACCAAAGTGGTCAAAGAAGGATGGACAGTACTATGCTGAAGTGGAGGAGAATGGAGCTGTTTATAAGGTATGGCTGGAAGAGGATGATTCTATTGAGGCTAAGATGAAGCTGATTGATGAGGCTCAGGTGGCTGGTGTGGCAGGCTGGAAGTTAGGTCTGGAAAAGCAGAGTATATGGAATGTTATTGTTAAATATGTAAATTAAATGGAAGCTTTAAAAAGCGGCTTGACATATTTGACGAGAATTTTTCGACGGTGTGTAGAATGAAAAATAGAAAAGAAAAGGAAGGCATAATAGCGGTAGTAGGGGCTGGTGGAAAAACCAGCCTTATTATGCTTCTGGCTCAATGGCTTTTGAAAAAGGGAAGCAGGGTCATTATTACAACGACAACTCATATGTACGAGCCAGAAGAGGGTTATTATAGAGAAGGACAATTTGAAGAAATTATAAAACAATTAGATGAAGGTCATATTGTCTGGGTTGGAGAGCCTGTAAAGGAAAATAAGATAACAGGTGTGTCCGACGATTTTTTAGAGAGGCTGTTTGCTTTGGATGCAGCAGTACTTATAGAGGCTGATGGTGCCAGGCATTTTCCTTGCAAGGTACCGGCAGAGCATGAGCCCGTGATACCTGAAAACACAAAACTGGTCATTGGTGTAGCAGGGCTGGATTGTCTGGGGAGACCTCTGGAAGAGGTGTGTTTCCGTCCAGAGCTGGCGGCAGGACTATTGGAGACAGATATTCGACACTGTATGACAGAGGCAGACCTTATGAAGCTTTTGTTGCATCCCCAGGGAACAAAAAAGGGAATTCCTGCGGAGGCTGAGTATATGGTAATGCTGAACAAAGCAGATCTACCGGGGGCGAGGGATGCTGGAGAAAGGATAAAAAAAGAGCTTTTGCAAAGAGGCTGTGAATGCATGGTTTTAAGCTGCAAAAAGGCAAAGGAGTTATTATAAGGGAGGCAATTTAAGTGAGGATATTAATTAAGGGGGCTGGTGATCTGGCAACCGGCATTGGCTGGCGGTTAAAAAAAGCCGGTTACACAGTGGTTATGACAGAGGCGGCAGTACCAACAACTGTACGGAGAACGGTAGCTTTTTCCAGGGCTGTTTATGAAGGAGAGGCTGTGGTAGAGGGTATTACAGCCGTACGCTGTGAAACGTTGGCGGAAGCAGAACAGGCGATATCGGAAGGAAAGATACCAGTATTTGTAGATGTGACGGCAGAGATAAGAAAAGAGTATCAGCCGGAGATTCTGGTTGATGCGATTATTGCAAAGAAAAATATCGGAACGCAAATGGATGATGCTAAATTTGTAATTGGGGTAGGACCAGGGTTTACTGCTTTAGAGGATTGCAATGCTGTAGTTGAAACAAAAAGAGGACATTTCCTGGGACGGGTTCTTTGGGAAGGAAGTGCAATTCCAAATACAGGAGTGCCAGGAAATATTGGAGGTTATACGACAGAGCGAATTATTCGGGCAACGGCAGACGGTATTTTTGAGCCGGTGGTACGGATTGGAGACACCGTAGAAAAAGGGCAGCTGGTGGCGAAAAGTGGTGGACAGGAAATATTTGCCTTAATGCCTGGGCTTGTAAGAGGTATGCTCCAGGCCGGAGTGTCTGTAACAATCGGTATGAAATGTGGAGATATTGATGCGAGATCAGAGGCAGAACACTGCTACACGATTTCTGACAAGGCGAGAGCTATTGGCGGAGGCGTGCTGGAGGCAGTATGTGCCTATGAACATAAAAGTATAAACTTAAAAAAGGAGATTGAGATTATGGGCAAAGTAGTAGATGCACTGGGAAAACCGTGTCCGATGCCGGTTATCATGACAAAAAAGGAAATTGAAAGTGGGGAAGAAAAGCTACTTGTTAAGGTGGACAACCGTGTGGCTGTGGAGAACCTAAAGAAACTGGCAGCCTCCTGTGGATACCAGACAGAGACAAAGGAAGAGGATTCGCTCTATCTGGTAAGTATGTGGAAGGGCTGTGCTGAGTGTGAAGAGATTCTTTCTGAGCTTCCTTCCGCTGTGCCAAGAGAAGATTATGTTGTGTTTATCGGAAAAGAGTGGATTGGAGATGGAGATCATGAGCTTGGGAAAAATCTTATGCGAATGTTCTTTTACACGCTTACTGAATCGGAACATCTGCCGACGGCTGTTTTGTTTATGAATGGCGGGGTAAGGCTTCCAGTAGGAGATGAACAGATTATAAGCCATCTCGGGGCTTTAAAGGAAAAAGGCGTTGATATTTTAGTTTGCGGAACCTGCTTAAGCTTTTTTGGTATTGCAGAGGAGCTTAAAATCGGAAATGTCAGCAATATGTATGATATTGCCGGACGGATGCAGACTGCTGGAAAGGTAATTACATTATAGAATGAAAAAAGAGAGAACGTTAGCTGTGATTTTGCTTGCCGCCGGAGAAAGCCGGCGGTATGGCGGAATCAAGCTTTTGGATAACATTCAGGGAAAAAAGATGTACCAGTATGCTATGGAGATTCTTAAAGAAGCCAAAGCAGAGGAAAAGGTTGTGGTAACAGGATATCAGGAAGTTCGGGAAACAGCTGACAAGCTGGGGATGCAGGTTGTTTGGAATGACCAGCCGGCTTTTGGAATTTCTTTATCTTTGAAGCTGGGACTTAAGAAGGTGCTGGAGCATAGACCGGAAATAGATGGTGTTCTGTTTTTGGTATGTGACCAGCCTTATTTATCTGTGGACACAGTAAATGGGATGCTTCAATGCTTCCGGCAGGGAGAAATGAATATTCTTTGCTCCGTGCCAGCGGGGGGTACTCTTGAGGAGGCGGGGAATCCCTGTATTATTAGTAAGCACTACTTTGAGGAGCTTTTTTTACTGGAGGGTGATGTAGGTGGAAAGAGGGTTATTCGCCGCCATTTAGAGGATGCAGAACCCTTCTTTATTTCTAGAAAAAGGGAGCTTCTAGACATAGATACAAAAATTTTTATCCAACCTAAAAAAAATTAAAAATACCTTGCGGTTTCTGCCAGACTATGATATTCTTGTGGTAGAAAGGGGATGGTGAAGGTGTTTCATTTAACGGTAAATGGAACGGAATTTTCGTTAGAAAATGACAAAAAGCTCATGCGATTTTTAAGGGATGATTTAAAATTAAAGTCAGTGAAGGACGGATGTAGCGAAGGTGCTTGTGGAACCTGCACAGTTTTGGTGGATGGGAAGCCAACCAAGGCATGTGTGCCTATGGTTTCTAAACTTGAGGGAAAAGCAATAGTAACGGTTGAGGGACTTTCCGACTGGGAAAAGAAAGTCTATACCTATGCTTTCGGAGAGGCAGGAGCAGTACAGTGCGGCTTCTGTATTCCGGGTATGGTAATCTGTGCAAAGGGACTTCTGGATGTAAATCCGAATCCAACCCGACCAGAGGTAGCATTTGCAATTCGTAATAATATTTGTCGTTGTACCGGTTACAAGAAAATTTTAGATGCAATTCTTCTGGCTGCTGAGATTTTCAGGGCAGGTAAGCTTCCGGAGGAAAAGCCGGAAGAGGTTAAGGTTGGTACTTATCTGCATCGTATTGATGTAGAGGAAAAGGTACTGGGTACAGGAGAGTATGTAGACGATGTGGAAATCGAGGGTATGATTTATGGAAGTGCCCTTCGTTCCCAGCATCCAAGAGCTGTTGTTAAGGCAATCCACACAGAAAAGGCAAAGGCACTGCCGGGAGTTGTTGGTGTATTTACAGCAGCTGATATTCCGGGGGATAATAAGGTAGGTCATTTAAAGCATGACTGGGATACGATGATTGCTGTTGGAGATACCACCCATTATCTTGGTGATGCTATCTGCCTGGTAGCAGCAGAGACTCCGGAGATTTTAGAGGAAGCTAAGAAGCTGGTTGAGGTCGAGTATGAGGTGCTGGAGCCGATTACAGATCCTGTAGAAGCGATGAAGGAGGATTCTCCGAGGGTACATATCTATAGCGATGGAAATATCCTGGCCCATGAGCATCTTGTAAGGGGAAATGCAAGGAAGGCTATTGAAGAAGCAAAATATAAAGTAACAAGACGGTATGAGACCCCATTTACGGAGCATGCATTTTTGGAGCCGGAGGCAGCGATTGCTATGCCCTTTGATGATGGTGTTTACATCTATTCAACAGACCAGGGAACCTATGATACCCGTAAGGAATGTTCCATTATGCTGGGAATTGCACCGGAAAAAATTATTGTTGAAAATAAGCTGGTAGGCGGTGGCTTTGGAGGCAAAGAGGATGTTACCGTACAGCATCAGGCAGCTTTAATTGCTTATCTTACAAAGCGGGTAGTAAAGGTTAAGCTGACCAGAGCAGAAAGCATTATTGTACATCCAAAGCGTCATCCGATGATTATGGAATTTACAACGGCTTGTGATGAAAATGGTTATCTGACCGGCATGCAGGCGACATTGATTGCGGATACAGGAGCCTATGCTTCTTTAGGTGGACCGGTTCTGCAAAGAGCTTGTACCCATGCGGCAGGACCATATAATTATCAGAACATCGATATTGATGGAAAAGCTATATATACAAATAATCCACCGGCAGGTGCATTTCGTGGTTTTGGTGTAACCCAGAGCTGCTTTGCAACAGAGTGTAATCTGAACCTTCTGGCTGATATGGTAGGTATTTCTCCTTGGGAAATCCGTTACCGGAATGCAATCCGCCCGGGGCAGGAGCTTCCGAACGGACAGATTGCAGACCCATCTACCGGACTGGCAGAAACGCTGGAAGCAGTAAAGGATGTTTTTGAAAACAGCAAATACGCAGGTGTTGCCTGTGCAATGAAGAATGCAGGCGTTGGTGTAGGACTTCCGGATACCGGTCGTGTAAGGCTTTTCGTAAAGGATGGAAAGGTGCAGATTCATGCAGGAGCCTCCTGTATTGGTCAGGGTATTGGAACAGTATTGATTCAGATGCTTTGCGAAGCTACAGGACTTCCGATAGAAAAGCTTCAGTATTCCCGACCGAATACTTCTATGGCACCAGATTCAGGAACAACCTCTGGCTCCAGACAGACACTGGTGACCGGTGAAGCAGGCAGAAGAGCAGGTATTCAGCTGGCAGAGGACTTAAAGAAGCATACTCTTGAGGAGCTGGAAGGAAAGGAATATTATGCAGAGTATCTTGCGAAAACTGACAAGATGGGCTCTGATAAGCCAAATCCGGTATCTCATGTGGCTTATGGTTACGCAACTCAGGTATGTATTCTGAAGGAGGATGGAACCGTAGATAAGATTGTAGCAGCTCATGATGTTGGAAAGGCGGTTAATCCAAAGTCTGTTGAAGGCCAGATTGAGGGCGGTGTAGTTATGTCTATGGGCTATGCCCTGACAGAAAAGTATCCTTTGGAGAATGGTGTGCCGAAGGCAAAATATGGTACTCTGGGGCTGTTCCGTGCCAATAAGGTGCCGGAGGTAGAGAGTATTATTATTGAGAAGCCGGGTATTGATGTGGCCTATGGAGCAATTGGAATCGGAGAAATCACTTCAATTCCAACAGCACCGGCAATCCAGGCTGCATATTATAAGTATGATGGTAAATTCAGAACTACCCTCCCAATGGAAAATACACCTTATGCAAAATAAAGGAATTAATCCACAGGGAGAATTGCTTCTGGAGTAATTTGATAAAACTGATATAGGGAAGAAGCAGGAAATAATCCACGGATAAGAGCCTTTGCTTCTTCAAAAGCGGAGGGCTGGATTTTGATAGATATGCCACAGCTGCCGGAGATTTCTCGGAGAGTTGGCATGATGTGAAAGTCCAGCTTTCCTTTCAGCTCCTTTTGAGCAGCCATAGCGGTATTGGTGTTGGCAAAGGTAATTAGATAATATTCCATGAAAAACACTCCTTTCAAGGATATCATACCGTATCTGAAGAAAAATAGAAAGAGGGATTTTATGAATCGGATTTATTTGGACCAGGCGGCGACCTCTTTTCCAAAGGGAGAAGGCGTTGCAAAAGAGATGGCAGAGTATCTTACAAGGGTTGGTGTAAATATCAACCGTGGAAGCTATGAGGATGCCTATGAAACCGCAGGGGTTGTGTACGAAACAAGAGAGATGCTATGCCGTTTTTTTGATTTCGGACCACTTCCGGATAAGGCAAAAAATGTGGTATTTACAGCAAATATTACCTATGCACTAAACATGCTGATTAAAGGACTTTTAAAAAAGGGTGATCATGTACTTGTTAGTGCAATGGAGCATAATGCTGTTATGCGACCTTTGGTGCAGCTTGAAAAATCCGGTATCATTTCCTTTGACAGGGTACCCTGTAATGTAAAAGGTGAGCTTTGCCTGGAGAAAATGGAAGGTTTGATTCGTGGAAATACAAGGGCAGTTATTATGACTCATGGTTCCAACGTTTGTGGTACAATGCTTCCATTAGAAAAGGTTGGACAGCTTGCAAAGAAGCATGGACTTTATTTTATTGTGGATTCAGCACAGACGGCAGGAGTATTTCCTATCTCAATGAGGAAAATGCAGATAGATGCCCTGGCTTTTACCGGACATAAGGGACTTTTGGGACCTCAGGGAATTGGTGGCTTTCTGATTACGGATGAACTGTCTGAGAAAATAGAACCCTTAGTGACAGGCGGTACAGGAAGTATTTCAGATACGGAGGACACACCGGAGTTTTTGCCGGACAAATTTGAAGCTGGAACTATGAATTTGCCGGGAATTGTGGGACTGCACCGTGCACTGGAATATCTGGAGGAGACAGGGATAGATGTGATTCGGGAAAAGGAATGCCGTCTGACGGAGCTGTTTCTCCAGGGCTTAAAAAAAATCCCGGGTATACGTCTTATTGGAAAAGAAGATATGGAAGGCAGAACGGCAGTAGTTAGTATACAGTGTGATACAAGGGATGAAGCAGTGCTGGCCTTTGAACTGGACAGCCAGTATCATATCCAGACACGGGTTGGTATGCATTGTGCACCGAATGCCCACAAGACGCTTAATACCTTTCCGGAAGGAACCATACGTTTTTCCTTTGGGTATCATAATACGGAGGAAGAGGTGGAGACTGCCCTTAATGCTATCCGTGAAATTCTTGTAGCGGCGGTATGATTTGAGCGAAAAAAGCATATAGTAGAACAAAAATAGTTTCAGGTATTGTATATGAATCGAAAATGGATGCAGCTTGGAATTTCTTTGATGTTCTTTATCGGGGCTTTCTGGTTTTCACGGGAAGCCTTGTCTTTAGTCCAGAACCTAAAGGGAGAGAAGACTGTGGCAATTGATCCGGGGCATGGAGGCTTTGATGGGGGCTTTACCCCTGGAAGCATTGATGGAAGAGAGTGGCTGGAAAAGGAAATTAACCTGTCAATATCCCTTATTCTAAGAGAAAAATTGGAAAAAGCAGGTTATAAGGTTGTTATGACCAGAGAAACAGATGAAGGGCTTTATAGCGAGGGTGACAGTAATAAAAAGCGTTCGGATATGCAGAAAAGAGTGGGCTTGATTAATGAAAGCGGTGCGGATATTGCTGTCAGCATCCACCAGAACAGCTTTCGTGAGGAAAGCTCAAAGGGAGCCCAGACCTTTTATTATCCGTCTTCTTTAGAGGCTAAGAAGCTGGCAGAGGCAATTTTGGAAAAAATAAAGGAAACCGTAGGGGATGGAAACCACAGAGCTGCAAAATCCAATGAAAGTTATTATATGCTGAAAAATAGTCTGTGCCCACTGGTAATTGTTGAATGTGGTTTTTTAAGCAATTACGAGGAGGCACAGCTTTTGGTAACGCCGGAATACCAGGAAAAAATTGCAGAAGGCATTTTTCTGGGAATTGAGGCGTATTTTTCTAATCCAGTTCATTGATTTTGATTACTGTTTTTTTGACCAGTCTTGCCAGCTGGGCAAAGCAGTTTTCGTAGTCGATTAAATCTCCGCCATAGGGATCGGTAACATCTCCCTCTTCACCAACAAAGCCCTTTAGGGTAAAGACGTTTTCCGGATGCCCAAAGTCTTCAATAATATTGTTTTTCTGAGACTGGGTCATAGCAAGGATCAGGGTAGCATCATCTATATCTTCTGCCATGAGAGGTGTAGCGGTATGGTTTTCCAGTATCAGATTATGACTTTTTAGAACCGTTTCTGCCTTAGGATTAGAAGGCTCCGGGAAAAGTACGACCAGGCCACGGGAAAGGACCTGAATACTATTGTCACTCTGGAGGCTCTTAAAAAGCACTTCTGCCATAGGACTGCGGCAGGTGTTGCCAGTACATACAAATATAACCTTTTGAAATTTACTCATGGTAACATTCTCCCTCCTTTAAATGAATTATCTGATAGCCAGCAGCCTTCAAAAGCCGATTCATAATAGCCTGTCCCAGCTGGTCGGAGGAAAAGCATTCGGACAGGATAATCTGTGTACCTGCGGAATCAAAATCACGTAACAGGCTGTAGAGGCTATGGGCAATAGAAGCTTCGTCTTTACGGGAACCAATGACCTTGAGGCTTAAAGGTCCTTCCTCCGGCAGATTGCAGCCGGCAGCGGAAAAAGCTTTTTTGTAAAGTTCAAAACTCTCTTCTGTCGCAATAATGCCAACGGTACGTCCGGCAGCCAGTTCTTTTTTTGCCCGGGCAGCAATATAGGAAACAACGATATCCCCTGCACCATCATAAATAGTTAAATCGCCCTTTGGGGCGTAATGCTTGTATTTCATACCAGGAGCTTTTGGCTTTAAGCTTGGATCTGCCTTGGATAGAATGGCTTTATCAATGGTAACAGTTCCAATGGCCTCTTCCAGCATTTCCTTTGTAATATAGCCGGGTCTTAAAATCATCGGAGGCTCCTGGGTCATATCTACAATCGTAGATTCAATTCCGATACCCACGGTACCGCCGTCTAAAATCATATCTATTTTACCGTCTAAATCCTCTTTTACATGAGAAGCCTTTGTAGGGCTTGGCCTGCCAGAGGTATTTGCACTTGGAGCGGCGATTAGAACACCGGATTCACGAATCAGTGCTAATGCAGCCGGATGAGACGGCATGCGGACAGCGACGGTGTCCAGCCCTCCTGTGGTGCCATAAGGAACCTGGCTGCTTTTTGGGAAAATCATGGTCAGTGGACCCGGCCAGAATTTTTCTGCCAGTATACGAGCCTTCTCTGGAATAGAGTCTGTTAAACGGGAAAGACTTTCTATATCAGCAATATGAATAATCAAAGGATTGTCAGAAGGACGACCCTTAGCTTCATATATTTTTTTTGCTGCATCTGCCCGAAGGCCATTGCCGCCCAGCCCGTAAACGGTTTCTGTTGGAAAGGCAACTAAGCCGCCATTCTGTAGAATGCCGGCAGCAGTTTGCAGTTCTTCTTTTGTTGGATTTGTTTTGCTAATAGTTTGGATTGTTGTTTTCATAATGGATAAGTATACCACAAAGGCGTTCATTGGTCAAATTTGTTAATGAAAGCCTGATACTGTCCAAAGCTGTTGTCATAAATCAGGGAAAGCAGCCGATTGGCCTTTGTTAAAGCATCAGAAACAAAAGCTGCATCAATTTTTCCTGCACTTAAAAGCTGTCCCAGCTCGTTTAAGTCGACAACCTTTACAAAACCATCGGAGTAGACAATGATGTCTACCAAAAGGTCATGAAAAATAAGAGAAGAGTCAATTTTTTCGGTGCGGATAATATCGCAGTACCAGTAGGCGACTTCGTTTCTGGCATTGAAGACCTTACTTACCTTGATTCCTTCCCCTGTAAAGTAAGCAGAAATTCCCCTTTTTATATCTTTCCGTGGCTTTAAGGTTTCCCAGGAGGTGACAATACACTGCTCATCCTGGTACAGGATAATATCATCTTTTAAGTGAACGATTTCATCGGGAAGGTATCTCTTTCGGTACAGATTCCATTGAGATTTCATAAGTATCGCTCCTTGCTATAACAGTAGCACTGCCTTTTCGGATAGTATAGCATATCCAGGGTAAAATAGAAAGAAAAATATCGCTAATTTGGGTGGACATTCAGAAAAAAGCCGTATATAATATAAATATTAGCATGAAAGGATAATTGAGGTGAGATATTTGAAAAAATCAGACAAAACAGTTCTGCAGGCATTGACAATGATTTCACAGGTTGGCATTACGATGCTTGTACCGATTTTTCTTTGTGTTTATGTCGGATTAAAGCTGGATGACTGGTTTGGTACAGAGTATCTCTTTATTGTTTTTGTGCTTTTCGGCGTTTTTGCAGCCTTCCGTAATGTCTATCTTTTGATGAGAAAATTCTATGCAAAGGATTTGGAGAGGGAGGAAGCAGAGCTTCGCTATTTTGCGGAGCTTAAGAATGCAAGGGACGGTCGCAGAAAAGGACAGCGAAAAAAGGATGGGAGTGTAAAATGAGAGAAGAAAAAATAACCTTTTTAGAATTGATTATTGGGATTGTTTTATTCTCTGCCTTAATCAGTATTGTCGGGGTAATACTGACAGAGGACAGGCTGGCTTTTTTTCTTGGTGTTTTTTTCGGCGGAGCCGTAGCGGCAGGCTTATGCTTCCACATGTATAAGACGCTGGAGATGACTTTGGATCTGGATGAGGAGGGTGCCGCAAAGCGTGCCCGTGCCATGACAGGAGTCAGGATGCTCATTATGGGTGCAGCAGTGCTTGCAGCATTAAAATTATCGGGGATTTTCAATATTATTGGAGTGGTTCTCGGAATATTGACATTAAAATTTGCTGCATTTTTTCAGCCGGTGCTTCATAAGGGCATAACAAGTAAAATTTTTGACAAAGGAAGGTGAAAGAGTGAACCAAGGAGTTGCATTTGTGAACCTTATACGTGCAAGTAATGATGTAAGCCTTGGAGTAAAGTCATATGGTGAATATGAGCTTTTTGGACAGACGCTCCATATTACAACAACTCATATTTCCATATTGATTGTTCTGATTGTGCTGTTTTCCTTTTCGATTGCAGCGAATATCGCAATCAAAAAAGCAGACCCAAATAAGGTACCGGGCCCTTTCTTAAACGTGATTGAACTGCTGGTAGAAAGTCTGGATAATCTGGTGGTCTCCAATATGGGACCAAAGCAGGCTCCGAAATTTGCAAATTATGTAGGAACCCTGGCTGCGTTTATCTTTTTCTCCAACATTTCAGGCTTGTTTGGTCTGCGGCCGCCGACAGCGGATTATGGTGTAACCTTTCCGCTGGCAATTATTACCTGGGTTATGATACAGTATAACGGCTTCAAGTATCAGAAGTTCGGTAAGATTAAGGGACTATTTGAGCCGATTTTCTTATTCTTCCCAATCAACCTGATTGGAGAGTTTGCAACACCGATTTCCATGTCCCTGCGTTTGTTTGGTAACATTTTATCCGGTACGGTTATGCTGGCATTGATTTATGGCCTGCTTCCAAAGGTTTGCACCTTAATCTGGCCGGCAGCTCTGCATGCCTATCTGGATGTATTTTCAGGAGCCATTCAGACGTTCGTATTTATTATGTTAACGATGGTATTTATTGCCGATGCTATCGGTGATGAAGCCTCAGCGTAAATCAAATTCTTAATTTAATTTTTAAGGAGGAAATTAATTATGAGCAATATTACAAACGAAGGTTTAATTTTAGCATGTTCCGCAATTGGTGCAGGTCTGGCAATGATTGCCGGTGTTGGTCCTGGTATTGGACAGGGTAATGCAGCTGGACAGGGTGCTGCCGCTGTAGGACGTAATCCGGGAGCAAGAGGAACCATCATGTCTACTATGCTTTTAGGACAGGCCGTAGCAGAGACAACAGGTCTTTATGGTCTGGTTATCGCACTTATTCTGTTATTCGCTAACCCACTTCTTGGTAAGCTTTAATAAATAGCTGGTGGCTTATTTAATAAGACCATAAGCGGAAGGAGGCCAAAAAGTGTACGTATTTTTAGCAACAGAGGGATTTGATCGTCTCTTCGGACTGGACTTACAGCTTCTTGCAGATGCTGCTATTGAAGCCCTTGCTATTTTCGTTCTGTTCCTGGGCATGTCCTACCTGCTGTTTAATCCTGCAAGGGAGTTTTTGAAAAAGCGTCAGGATAAGATTGCAGCAGATATGGAGGCTGCCGAGAAGGGAAGAGAAGAAGCGGGAAGACTTCAGGCAGAGTATTCCAAGAAGCTTAGTGAGGTAAGTAAAGAGGCAGAGGCAATCCTTTCTGAAACCCGTAAAAAGGCTCAGAAGAAGGAAAACGAGATTGTGAACGAGGCAAACGCAGAAGCAGCCCGTATCCGTGAGAGAGCCAATAAAGAGATTGAACTGGAAAAGAGCAAGGTTAAGGATGAGGTTAAGAAGGAAATGATTTCCGTTGCATCCTTAATGGCTGGCAAGGTTGCCGCAGCATCCATGGATGAAAAGGCACAGGCCGAGTTAATCGAAAACACGTTAAAAGAGATGGGTGATGAAACATGGCAAAATTAGTATCTAAAACCTACGGTGATGCCCTGTTCGAGCTGGCAGTAGAGGAAAATACCATGGATGCCACTGCGAAGGAGGCCGAGGCCGTTTTAGACGCATTTGCCGAAAATGAAGAGCTTTTAAATCTCTTAAACCACCCAAAGGTTACCAGGGAAGAAAAAATTAAGGTTATCGAAAATGTCTTCAAGGGAGAGGTTTCTGATAACATTGTAGGTTTTCTTGTAATTATCGTCCAGAAGGGACGACATAATGAGATTCCTGAGATTTTCCGGTATTTCCTGGACCAGGTAATGGAATATAAAAACATCGGCACTGCGAAGGTTACCTCTGCAGTTGCTCTGACAGATGAGCAGAAGGCAGCCGTAGAGAAACGGCTTTTAGAGGTAACAAAATATGTTGAGTTCAACATGGATTATAAGGTTGACCCTTCCTTAATCGGAGGCATGGTCATCCGGATAGGCGACAGAGTTGTGGATTCCAGTATCCGTACCCAGATTGATAATATGGCAAAGGATCTGATGAAGATACAGCTCAACTAGAATGAACAGAAAGAAGGTGCACAAGTATCATGAATTTGAGACCGGAAGAGATTAGCTCTGTTATCAAGGAGCAAATCAAAAATTACAGCACAAAGCTGGAAGTCTCTGATGTTGGTACGGTAATTCAGGTAGCCGACGGTATTGCCCGTATCCACGGTTTGGAAAAGGCCATGGCTGGTGAGCTTCTGGAGTTTCCAAATGAAATCTTCGGAATGGTTCTGAACCTGGAGGAGGATAATGTTGGTGCCGTATTGCTTGGTGATTCCAAGAATATAAATGAAGGTGACACAGTTAAAACAACCGGAAGAGTAGTAGAGGTGCCGGTAGGCGATGCTATGCTTGGACGTGTTGTAAATGCTTTAGGACAGCCGATTGATGGCAAGGGTCCTATTGAAACTACGAAATATCGTCAGATTGAAAGAGTGGCTTCTGGTGTTATTTCCAGAAAGTCTGTAGACACGCCGCTTCAGACAGGTATCAAGGCCATTGACTCCATGATACCGATTGGTCGTGGTCAGCGTGAGCTGATTATCGGTGACAGACAGACAGGAAAGACAGCGATTGCTGTTGATACTATCATTAACCAGAAGGGCCAGAATGTAAAATGTATTTATGTAGCTATTGGACAGAAGGCTTCTACGGTAGCTACCATTGTTAAGACCTTAGAGGAATACGGTGCAATGGACTATACAACTGTTGTTGCAGCGACAGCCAGTGAGCTGGCACCATTACAGTATATTGCTCCGTACTCTGGCTGTGCAATCGGTGAGGAATGGATGGAAAATGGACAGGATGTACTGGTTATTTATGATGACTTAAGTAAGCATGCGGTTGCATATCGTACCCTTTCCTTACTGCTTAAGAGACCACCTGGACGTGAGGCTTATCCTGGAGATGTATTCTATTTACATTCCAGACTGTTAGAGCGTGCAGCGAGACTTTCCGATGAGCTGGGCGGCGGTTCCTTAACTGCTCTGCCTATTATTGAAACTCAGGCAGGTGACGTTTCTGCGTACATTCCGACTAACGTTATTTCTATTACTGATGGTCAGATTTATCTGGAGACCGAAATGTTCAATTCCGGCTTCCGTCCTGCAGTAAATGCTGGTCTGTCCGTATCCCGTGTAGGTGGTGCAGCACAGATTAAGGCGATGAAGAAGATTGCAGGTCCAATCCGTATTGACCTGGCTCAGTACCGCGAGCTGGCAGCATTCTCCCAGTTTGGTTCTGACCTGGATGAGGATACAAAGCAGAAGCTGGCACAGGGTGAAAGAATCCGCGAGGTATTAAAGCAGCCTCAGTATCAGCCGATGGCAGTTGAATATCAGGTTATCATTATCTATGCTGCGACCAGAAAGCATCTTCTGGACATTGCAGTAGCAGATGTTCTGGCCTTTGAGAAGGAATTATTTGAATTTATTGATACCAAATATCCGGATATTCCTGCGAAAATCCGTGAAGAAAAGGTAATTAGTGAGGAAACAGAGAGCCTGCTCGTAAAGGCAATCGAAGAGTGCAAAAAGCAGTTCTTAAATTAACAGGAAGGTGTGATTAGACCATGGCGTCAATGAGAGATATCAAAAGACGTAAAGGCAGTATCCAAAGCACCGGACAGATTACAAAGGCAATGAAGCTGGTTTCCACCGTAAAGCTGCAGAAGGCAAAAAGCAATGCGGAGGAAGCGAAGCCATATTTTAAATATTTGTATGAAGCAATTAATATGATGCTTTCCAAATCCGGTACTTTGTCACATCCAATGCTTTCCGGCGGCTCTTCTAAGAAAAAGGCAGTTATCGTCATTACCTCAAACCGTGGTCTGGCAGGCGGCTACAATGCAAATGTAGTTAAGCTGATTACCAGAGGTGATTTTGAAAAAGAGGACGTTAGGGTATATGCTATTGGCCGAAAGGGCAGAGATGCTCTGGCAAGGGCAGGCTATGAGATTAAGGCGGATTATTCCGAGGTCATAAACCAGCCTTTATACAATGATGCCGCGGCCATTGGCAGAGCAGTCATGGACGCTTTCTCTAACGATGAAGTGGGAGAAATTTATCTGGCTTATACCGTATTTAAGAATACGGTAACCCATATTCCTACCCTTTTAAAGCTTCTGCCCTTTGAACCGGCAGAGCCTTCGGAGGAGGAAAATGCGGCAGACAGGCTGACTCTCATGAATTATGAACCGGAGGCAGAGGAGGTATTGGATAAAATCATTCCAAAATACATCAATGGCATTATTTATGGTGCTTTAATCGAGGCGTTAGCCAGTGAGAACGGTGCCCGTATGCAGGCGATGGATAATGCAACTAACAATGCAGAGGAAATGATATCTGATTTATCTTTGAAATATAATCGAGCAAGACAGAGCTCCATTACACAGGAGCTTACCGAAATTGTTGCAGGAGCAACTGCGATAGAGTGATACAAGGGCGAAAAGCCTGTGCGTTTTATGCTAGCATAAAAAAGCACAGATTTGGAGCCCGCAACGTCTGAGAAAGTAGCCCGTTAGGGCGGATTTCGAAGAGGTTAGAGCTGTGGGAGTGCGTAGCACGGAGCAGCTCGTAGTATCACGAGGCTTGCAGCCTTGCAACAGCAAAATATGAAAAAGGAGTGAGAGCGAAATTATGGCAGATTTAAATATCGGAAAAATCACTCAGATTATCGGTGCGGTACTTGATATTAAATTCGAGGAGGGTAAGCTCCCTGAAATTTATGATGCTATTAATATTGAGACAAAAGATGGCAAAGCACTGGTCGTAGAAGTAGCCCAGCATCTGGGAGATGATACGGTGCGGTGTATCGCTATGGGACCTACCGATGGTCTTGTGCGTGGTATGGATGCCAAAGCAACCGGCGGACCAATTTCTGTACCGGTTGGTGAAAATACATTAGGACGTATGTTTAATGTACTTGGTCAGCCGATTGATGAAAAACCGGCTCCAGAAGGTGTAAAATATATGCCAATCCACAGAAAGGCACCTTCCTTTGAGGAGCAGTCAACCTCTACCGAGATTCTGGAGACAGGTATCAAGGTTGTTGACTTACTTTGTCCTTATCAGAAGGGTGGAAAGATTGGTCTGTTCGGCGGTGCCGGTGTAGGTAAGACCGTTCTAATCCAGGAGCTGATTACGAATATCGCTACCGAGCACGGCGGATATTCTGTATTTACCGGTGTAGGTGAGCGTACCAGAGAGGGTAACGACCTGTACTACGAGATGATAGAGTCCGGCGTTATTAATAAAACTACCATGGTGTTCGGTCAGATGAACGAGCCACCTGGAGCGAGAATGAGAGTTGGTCTTACCGGTCTTACAATTGCAGAGAACTTCCGTGATGAAGGCGGTAAGGATGTGCTTTTATTCATCGACAATATTTTCCGTTTTACTCAGGCAGGATCTGAGGTATCCGCGTTATTGGGACGTATTCCTAGTGCCGTTGGTTACCAGCCTACCTTACAGACAGAAATGGGTGCTTTGCAGGAGCGTATTACATCTACAAAGAATGGTTCCATTACCTCCGTACAGGCTGTTTATGTCCCTGCGGATGACTTAACGGACCCGGCTCCGGCTACTACCTTCGCCCATCTGGATGCAACCACTGTACTTTCCCGTGCTATTGTAGAGCTGGGTATTTATCCGGCGGTTGACCCGTTGGAGTCTACCTCCCGTATCCTGGACCCTCGTGTCGTAGGTGAGGAGCATTATAAGGTAGCCCGTGGCGTACAGGAGGTTCTGCAAAGATACAGGGAGCTGCAGGATATTATTGCTATTCTTGGTATGGACGAGCTTTCTGAGGAGGAAAAGCTTTTAGTAGCAAGAGCAAGAAAGATTCAGAGATTCTTATCCCAGCCGTTTCACGTTGCAGAGCAGTTTACCGGTTTACCAGGTCAGTATGTACCGTTATCTGAGACAATCCAGGGCTTCAAGGAAATCCTGGAGGGCAAGCATGACGATATTCCTGAGAGCTACTTCTTAAATGCAGGTAATATTGATGATGTTCTTGCTAGAATGGATAACAAATAGGAGGTATTCCTTTGGCAGATAAATTATTTCAGGTTCAGGTGATATGCCCGGAACGGGTATTCTTTACCGGAGAGGCTGATATGCTGGAGCTTAAGACCACAGAGGGTGATATTGGTATTCTGGCAGGACATATTCCGCTGACGGCGGTGATTGCACCGGGAGTTATGCGGATTATGAATGGCGGCGAGGTAAAGGAGGCTGCTCTCCACGAGGGCTTTGTGGAGATTCTGGGAGACAGGGTTATCGTACTGGCAGAAGCCTGCGAATGGCCGGAAGAGATTGATGTGAACCGTGCCAACGAGGCAAAGATTCGTGCAGAACGAAGACTTAAAGGTGCAGAGGGCGAAATCGATGAGGTTCGTGCTGAACTGGCACTTAGAAAGTCGCTGGTAAGAATTGACCTTGGACAGAAGTATGGTAAATAAAATATAAAATAAGACCTGCGGTGAATACTTGAGATTTGCGGCAGGTTTTATTAATATGAGAATATAATCTTGCACATTTAAAATAAAATATGAGAGGTGAAAAGGTGTGCAGATACACGGCATTGGAGAACTGATATTAAGGACAAGAGAAGAAAGAGGGATATCGCAAAAGGAGCTGGCCTGCGGTTTATGTGAGCAGCGGAAGCTGTCAAGCATAGAAATGGGAAACGACTTACCGGATACCTTTCTTTTGGAGGCTTTTATGAGCCGCATGGGGAAAAGTGCAGACAAGCTGGAATATGTCATATCAGAGGAAGAATATAAATTCTATGTGCTGCGGGATTCCATTGAAGAGGCATTGGGACAGGAGCAATATAGAGAGGTAGAGCAAAAATTAGCGGAATACGAAGAATATCTGATGGAAGAGGACGTATTACATTTTCAATATCTGGATATGGTACGGGCTTTTCTTGTATGGACAGAGGAACAAAAAAAGCAGGAGGCAATCGCCTGGTTGGAAAGTGCTATGGACAGGACTATGCCTTTTTGGAGAGAAGAAGGCATCTGGAGCCATGCGGTAAGCTGGCTGGAGGCAGGATTATTTCTCCTATGGGCAGATAGAATAAAGGAAGAAGAGGAGCTAAGTCGCTTTTTTGAAAGGCTGCTGGCATATATAGAAGAACAGTGGCTTGATGAAGAGGAAAAGGCAAAAATTTATCCATTTACGGTATTGCTTTACTGTCGTCGGTTGATAAAAGAGAAAAAGTATCAGCAGGTACAGGAATTATGTAAAAAGGCAATTAGGATTTTGACAGAAAATAATACAATTTCCAATCTCTTAGAGCTTTTGAAGCTTCGGATAATCGCATTACAGGAGCTGGAAGGTAAAGAAAAAGAGCTGGAGCGGCTGATAAGACAAAAAGATGCTTTGGAGGCGATAGAAAAGGAATATTTTTATAAGGTCTCTGAAACATCAATTTTTACAAAGGTAAAAAGAGAGCTTTATCTGGATAGAGAAATTATCCGAAAAAATCGGAAGGCTATGGGGATAACTCAGGAAAAGCTAAGTGAGGGGATATGTACACAGGAAACCCTTGCTCGTATCGAAGGTGGAAGAAAAGCCAGAGAGAAGAATTTTCAAAGGCTGGCAGAAAGGGTCTCCTGGAAAAAGGAAAAGCGGACAAATGAAATTGGCTGCTGGGATTATGTGCTTCTGGAAAAGAAGCGGGAAATAGACTGGCTGGCCAGCCGCTATCGAAATCAGGAGGCAAAAGAAAAGCTTTTGGCATTCCTGTGCCCGGATACGATAGAGGGACAGCAGTATGTCAGCTACATGTTGGCAATGCTGGAGCTTCAATTAAAGGAAAAAGAGCCGGAGGAGGTTTTAAAGCTTCTGAAAGAGGCATTAAAAATGACGCTGAAATTAGAGGACTGGACAAAAATAAAGGATTATGTTTTGGCAAAGCAGGAGATTTTGATATTAAATGGAATGGGAATTGCTTATGCACAAATGGGACAAAAGAAAAAGGCGATAGAGCTTTATGAGGATATTATGGGGGGGGGGGCTACCGCCAAAGTAAAATTGCACCGGTATTTCAGGCATACGGAATGTTGACAGTTCTGGGAAATCTGGCACTTTATTTAGAGGAAGAGGATTGCTTTGAAGAAGCCCTAAGACAACTGGAGAAAAAAATACAACTTGAATTATCCTGTAGAAGAGTTGGGGGTGTAGGAAAGATACTTGTGGATGCGGCTTATACGATGGAACGGCAGAATACGCAAGGAGAAAAGAGAAAACAAATGTATATTCAGGCGTATTATTTACTGGATTTAATGCAGGAGAATGTAACAAAAGGAATTGTTTTCAATCATTTTAAAGCTGTATATGGCGAGGAAATTGAAGTGGAGGAAAGCTGCTGCATAAAATAAAAATATTATGAAAGCAGCAGCTAAAAAATCATACCGTGGTAATAGCAGAGGAAGTTATTCCTGTTGGAATAGGATTCCCTGTTGGTGCTTCTGCAAAGGTGCTTACAGCGACTGTTAGGACGAAAATAATGGTAGTGAGTACTGTGCAAATTGTTTTTTTAATCGCATAAGAATCTTCCTTTCTTTTGTTTGATGAGGTTACTATACTATAAAAATAGAAAAAAGTTTATGACGTTTTAGAGGTAATTTAAAAAATTATTAAATTACTCTTGAAACGTCATAAACAAAATGAAAAATGTGTGGTAAGATTTGGATAGTTTCTCGAGAGATGAAAATAAACTTTAATTGAGGTAACTTATTCTCTGGTGTAAGTGTGCTTTTTGTAAAAGAATTTGTCTATAAACTTGGTTTTGATAAAATATTGAAAGCTGAATTCAAAATTAATCCAAACCTATGAAGGAAGTATCTATAATACCTTTCTCTGCGAGTGAAATGACCTGTGATTGCATAATGTCAGATAAAATGGTATTATCAAAGTGAATCAGGAAACGGTCAAATGTCAGTAAGATGAAAGCGGATAAGAAATATCAAAGCCGCAGTAATGTGCAATAAGAAGGTTATTATTCAGATTGTCAACAAGGTTTGAAATCATAGCGTGGTAGGAGAAACCAGGTCGCCCCGTAGAAGGGTATTCATGAACGAAAGAAAGATCAAGATTCAGGAAGAGTGAATCGTAAAATTTAGCAACTGGTTGAAAGGAAACAGTCAGATATCGTTTAGGATTTCTTGGTGATAGATAACAATCAGCTCCTTTCGGTGGAGCTTGTTTTGACAAGCTAATTATACCAATGGAACTGATTATTACTATATATTTTGGAATGATAAAAAGGTTTGTCATGTCTCATAAACCTGTATAAATACTATATGTGCGGAGTTTTGCTCATGGCTAAGTATGGATAATTGAGGGATGATATATTTTATGAGTTGCCCGACAAATAGGCAACTCATTTTATAAATTAATGTTAAAAGTATATAGAGAAGTGAGGTATGCAAATGAAACGAATGGAAGTTTTTCATCTTCTATCCTGCTTGGGTATTGCAGATGCAAATTACTATTATCGTGGCATGGCAAAGCGTGGATGGATGCTGGAAAAGCATAATAAGGGGTTTGACTACTTTATAAGACAGGAAAATTCAGAAGCAGAAAAGTTATTTGCTTTTCCTGTTGGAAGTACAGAGCTTTCAGAGCAGGACATGGAAAGGGCTGACTTAAAGCTGCTTGCCAAAAATAAAAATTATCACATCTATTTGGGGGATAGTGTAGCTGGTATGCGGCTTTTTACCGGAGAGCATTTTGGCACTGTTAGTATTTTAAAGCTGGCAGCCCTGCTGGTATATCCATTGGCGTGTTATTATCTGCTCCGGGGGTTTTCCGGCTATACAGCGAGCATATCTGAACAGTGGCTAAGACTACTTTCGCTGTGTACAATCGGAATTATCGAAATATGCTTTCTTTGGAGCTGCATTGTGGACTTTTTAGAGCTTCGCTATATAAAGAAATATAATCGGCTTTGGGAAAGAAACTGTTGGAGGTATGGCTTTAGTGTTGCTTTGACCTATCTGGCAAATGTGGCACAGTTGATACTTATAGCGATTATTTTATATAAACCTATGCTTTGGAGTTTAAAATGATTCAATGTAGAGAACGTAAGTTTGAAAATGAAGAAGTGGAACAGAAAAATAAGATAAGCTTTTCTGTTCAAGAGAAAAAATTTAGACTTTTTTGCTATGACTTAATTTTTGCTGTACCGGTGTTTTTTCATCTTTTGGGAGCAGCATTTCGATTTGGCGGATGGTATAAGGAGTTGCCTGAACAAGTTCAACAATATGTCTTGTTAGGATGCGGTGTGATTGTTTTCTTTGCGGCACTATATTATGTGTGCCTTATATGTTTTTTGCTAAGTATTATAAGGAAAGTAATAAAAAGAAATATTTATATTTAATTGCACTTAGTATTGTCTGGTCGATATTTAACATTTTTACATGGACATTATATAGTTTTTAGGCACGAAATGACTTGAGCTATAACAGGAGAAATTAGAAATTACAAAACTCTACGGGACTATATAATGACCCTTATGGAGAAGATATATCTGGTTTTGGTGTGGCGGATTATCATAAATTCAAGCTGTAAAGTTGAACAAGATATCCCCTTGCCCTAAGCCATAGGTACTGCTTAGAGCAAGGGGGATTTGGTATTTTGTGAAATTATAAAAGCTCTCGCGTTCTATTTGCAAGATACAATGGAAGATTGGTAATATATCCGTCTTTGCGGTAGCCTCGTTTCAAAAAACGAAGGGCACAAGACGGTTTCCTAGCAATAACATATTTTTTAAAGGAAGGAGCGGACCTATCTTCACCGCCTTTGGCTTCTATGGGGATGATTTCTGTAGCAGATTGAATTACAAAATCTATTTCACTATTTTTATCTGAAAAATAGTGGGGTTCGACTTCAAATTGCCCACGAAGCTGTTGTAAAACAAAGTTTTCTGTTAGGGCTCCTTTAAACTGGTAATCTGTTTTTAAAAGAATAGCACTATTATCAATACCAGCCATATGTTTAGGAAGACCGGTGTCAAACAGAAACAGCTTGAACTGATCCAGTCTGTTAAAGACAGAAAGTGGATGCTCTATTTTGGAAACGTTGTAAACACGGTTGAGCATGCCTGCGGAAACAAGCCATTCAATAGCCTCTTCAAAATCGCGTTGGATTTGAGTAATCTTTGCAGGGTCCTTATATTTATCCATGAGGCAACACACTCAGGCATACCGCCAATAATAAAGTAATTGTTGCAGGCTTCCGTCAGTCGGTTGTGAAAGATTTTTTCAATTTGTTGTTCTTTTTCAATGCTTTTATAGTAAGCATACAAAGCTTTGTCTGTAGCGTCAAGAAATTCGTCAAAGGTCAGAGGATAGATATTAAGAAGATTAATCATACCTACTGGATAAGATTTTGGTTTTGCAAGAAGAGTACCAAGCAGACTGCCGTCTACAATGATGTGGTCATTATCTACACCACTCTCCAATAAATATTTCTTAAACAACACAAATAACAGGAATGATTTGCCGCATCTCCTGATTCCCGTGATAATCTTAATCATTCCGTTATCTTTTCTTATCTTTAACTGTTCAAGGTATGAATCTCTCTTAATCTCCATAGTTTCACTCCTTGTTTTTGTGCAGTTGCACTTCTTTATGTATCAATTATCATCATAAAAATACGCTGTAATAATATTATCCACGTTTTTTCCTCTTTACCAGTATTACTGCGAATCGTCAATTACTGTTTTCTTTCCATCTTTGTCGACAACTACAAGATGCTTGTCATTATCGACAGTTACTTTCTTGTCGTTATCAATTACAATTCCATCATCAACAGCCAATAGAGTGTTATCTCCAGCGGCTGCTCCTGCAACTTTAATGGAAAAATTCTTTGCCTTGGGGGCAGGATGAATCGTACTTCTCCGAAACTTCTTGTTTTCAGTAGTTGTAATCTTCGACCCTTTAATCTTCGGACTTCGGTCAACCGTATAGATGCTGGAAGCTTTGATGGAAGCCTTCTTGCGCCGACGTATATGAATCTTAGCTTTCTTTTTGGTATGGATTACCATAGGCTTTCCACCGACTTTTTTGATTTTCAATTTTCTCACCTTCTTTCTACATCCATTACCCCAAAAAAGGGTAAAAAATAGCCCCTACTTTCGTAAGGGCTTGCCGATGAATCGCCAGATTCACCATAACTGAATCAATTTTTACCGGTCAGTCGCCAGACCAACCATAACTGTATGACTATCATACACCAATATTATATGAAAAGTCAAATATTTTATGAACTATTCCTCATTATTTTTTTTAAGCTGTTCTTTCAAATATTCTACTTTTCCATTTAACGACTGAATTAAATTGTCCTTTTTCTTCATTATACTACTTAATCCCAGTACATTCAACAATTTAGTATCAACATCTTTCATTTCCGCTGATAAATCACAAACTTTCTTTGACACAATTCTCTCTTTACCAATCGTCTTTATCTGCCCAAGGTCTATTGCACCACATAGGTTTTTAGTTATTCCATTTTCATCTACAAATGGATATTTACCTGTTATTGGAATCTGAATATCTGGAATTGTGAGAGTACTAGAAGAAATAATTGCTACGGTAAAAACAGGTGAATGAAAATTATATGCGTTTGATTGTAAAACTACAACCGGTCTGATTTTATTCTCTTCACTACCTACATTTTCTCCCAAATCCACAAAATAAACCTCTCCTCTTTTTACGGTCCATTTCCTTTGAGCTTTTTTCCCAATAGCATAATATAGCTTTTGTGCATTCCACCTGCTAATCTTTTGGGACTTAACTAAGACATTTTTTTCTTCTGGTGTCACTTTTTTCACTCCAATCATTATAGCATGTAGGGCTTATTTCCCTACATGCTATAATAACATATATTCACACAGGATTCCACAAAAACTATTGATGGATTTTCTCTTGTTTCTTCATTTCGATTATCTCATTTATCCAAACCAAAATAAAATCCAAACCTTTCCGTGCAGGTATCCATTATAATGCTTTTGAATGGAAAAGGTTTAGATTTTTTATACAACAATAATTAGCTTAATCCGCACAGATTTAGAAGAGAACCATCTGCATTTTTCCATTTTGATGTTACTTTTTGACTGGTTTCATCAGACAATGTAGCTAATGCAGCAGCTTTTTTATTATTTGAAATATCCAGATAAACCATAGTTGTTTGAAGATGCTCGTGTCCCAGAAGAAGAGAGATTTGTACGATATTCATACCATCTTCAAGCCAGTGGGATGCTTTTGCATGTCGTATTTGGTGTGTATGAAGATTTATGGGAACTTCATCGCATATTTTATGTGCACATACGGCATGTTTCTTAAGCATTTTACTGACAGATGGTTGTGTAAGTTTTCCAAACACTCCGGTATTTCTGGAATAGAAAACAAATGCTTCCGGTTTTGGTTGTAACATCAGGTACTGACATCAAAACCTTAACAGCATTTTTGCTCATTCCTTTTACTTTTGTTTTCGGTGTTTTTAATCGTAGTATCAAAGTTGCTTCATGATACAGGTAAAGAAAATCTAATTCTTTGCTTCCAAGATATTTTAGAAAAACCCGCAGGCAAGCCAAGCGGTTATTGCATGTCGCTGGACAGCAATTACGCTCATTTTTTAACCAGAGAATCCATTCCTCTATGGTTGCCCGATTAAAGCAACTCGCCTTTAAGCTGTTAACTCAAACTTCGCACATAAATTTTCGCTATGCACCTTGAAAATTCAATATCTGGCA
>NZ_LNAM01000136.1:0-400 GCF_001461035.1 Acetivibrio ethanolgignens
GAGGGGCTTTCCATCTGGGAGGAGGAAAGATACCGCAAGCTGCAGGGAACCTATCCGGTTATCAATCTGTCCTTTGCAAGAGTCAAGGAAACCAATTATAGAGCCACAAGGGATAAGATTTGCGAGATATTAAGGAATTTGTATATCAAGTGTTCTTTTCTGAAGGAAAGTGAAGCGCTGACTGATGCGGATCGGGCATATTTTGACAGAATATTATCAGTGGAGGTAAGCGACAGCGATGCGACCTCAGCCCTTTATCAGCTTTCTGATTTCCTGTGCCGCTATTACGGCAAAAAGGTCATTATCCTGCTGGACGAATACGACACGCCGATGCAGGAGGCGTATCTGGAGGGCTATTGGGACGAGCTGGTTTCCTTCACAAGGAGCCTCTTTAATTCCA
>NZ_LNAM01000136.1:410-611 GCF_001461035.1 Acetivibrio ethanolgignens
TTCTTTTTTGAGAAGCTTTTTTAATTCCACGTTTAAGACCAACCCTTACATGGCAAGGGGAATGATGACAGGGATTACAAGGGTAAGCAAGGAGTCCATTTTCTCTGACCTCAATAACCTGAAAGTAGTCACAGCTACTTCGGATGAGTATGCAGCAGCCTTCGGCTTTACGCAGGAGGAGGTCTTTGGGGCGCTGGATGA
>NZ_LNAM01000137.1 GCF_001461035.1 Acetivibrio ethanolgignens
AACAGGTGCTTTGACCTTCCCTCTGACAATCGGTCGAAGCCATGGCTGCGAGATACTTACGATACGATGTTCCACTGAGTGTACTTTGTTATCATACATGTACTTCTGCTGTTCATACAGCGTGATGATAATCAGATACAAACTAATTTCTTTATCTATCATCGCATATCCGTCGCTCATGAACTTTTCCAGATATCCGATGTCTCTTGCGACGTAACCAAGCTGTTTGCGGAGTGCCTTCCTGATTTTCTTTGCACTATGTTTTTTGCTTTTTGCAAATGCCAGATAATCTTTTCTGGCACGTTTTCTATAACGTCGTGGCAGTGGTAGACTATAGGACTTGCAAAAACGGTAAATGATGGTTTCCAGTTTTTCCCTTGCTTCGTTCAAGAGTGAAATATCCTGGGGATAACGGACGTTTGCTGGTGCACAGGTCGCATCCAGTGTCAATGTTCCTTTGTTTGTGTCTTCTTTTAAAGCGTCATTATCATCGGAGTTCCCAGAAGATGGCGGTGTATTGTTGTCATCATCTTTGTGGGCAAGAAGATACTCATTTACTTCCATCAGCATTTCAGCAGAAATGCGTTTGCGAAAAAGGACCAGTGT
>NZ_LNAM01000138.1 GCF_001461035.1 Acetivibrio ethanolgignens
AAAGTACAATCTCAATTAAGTGCCACAAAGGTAGTGGAAGCCTATGAGACTCAAAATAATTCTAATCCTACAAAGTTAAAGGTAGTAAAGGATAGCCATAGGTTAAATCAGGACAATTTAGCAGGCAAGTCATTTACTTACACAAAATATGAAACTAAGATAAAAAATAGTAAAATCGATATGGAGAATCAGGAATACACCCATATTTATTTTACATACCAGAAAGCTGAAAAGGTAGACGCAACCAAAGACAATGCACCCGGCACTCCAGACTACAAAGTACGAGTGGTATACGAGTACCAGTATTACGAGGACGGGGAATACGTTTGGAAAACGGCAAAGTCAACAGAGTACTTAAACGATGTAGATGTGTTTAGCAGAGTATTCGAAGATACTTTAAAGTATGAGGCAAGACCTTACTACGGATTGTACTCTATCGAAGCAGTAGATGATAGTACAAAGGAAACAATTCCAAATGAGATACCTAACTCTCAATCCGAAGTTAGCGACGGAAATAATTACTTTTACTACGATACTGCCAGATGGAAATACTACAAATCACTGGTAGAGTCTACGAAGTA
>NZ_LNAM01000139.1 GCF_001461035.1 Acetivibrio ethanolgignens
AATAAAAGGTGATATGCGTTGACTTAGTAAAGTTATATAATTTTGTTCCTCAACGCTGGGTGGGATAAGGCCGGAATTGACACACTATTCAGGTGGTGGTACAATATGATAACAGGGTGCGAAGCAATCCGTAGGTATCATGGTATAGGCAAACTGCACAAAAAAGCGGAGGAATTTTTATGGATGAAAATAAACTATTTAATAATTCAGATTTAGCGGATTTATTTGCAGAATTTGAGTCGGAGGAAAATAAGACGGAAGAAATGGAGGATGCAGAAATGATGGCCTCCGAAAGACGTTATCGGGAGATTATTAAAAAGAGAAAAGAAGAGAATGAATAAATATTACAGGGCTGACCGGAAATTGACGGAAGGCCCTGTTTTTCTGGAATTAGAGACATTGACTTTTAAGATTTTGAGGAATAAAATGGAAATATAAAATAACGAAAGGAAGGATTACTTATGAAATTGAAAAAACTTGTAGCTGGGGTGCTGTGCTCTGTCTTAGTGCTTACTGGCACGATGCCGGCAGCAGCATGTACTGGTGTTTATGTCGGAGGCGATGTAAGTGCAAAT
>NZ_LNAM01000140.1:0-253 GCF_001461035.1 Acetivibrio ethanolgignens
TCCAGGAAAGTATATCAGATATAGGAAGAAGATTTAAGAACGCTATGTTTTGAAGCACTACGTTTGAATAAATAAAATAACGCCGCAATCCCAGTATTTATGCGGGTTTGCGGCGTTTTATTATGCATTTTGAGTGCAAATTGAGTACAAATACGAAATTCAATTTATTTTTTCTTTTGACTTTGAAGTTTTTCAATCGCGTCTTGTGTGCGTGATTTGTCATAAAGAAGTATTCCATGAAATTCAATAATTA
>NZ_LNAM01000140.1:263-569 GCF_001461035.1 Acetivibrio ethanolgignens
TGTGCGTGATTTGTCATAAAGAAGTATTCCATGAAATTCAATAATTACAGATATAATCAATGAAATTATTGAAACTACACGCGCAATTATTTCTTCGTAGGGAATAGATTTTACAATAAATACAAAGAGAAAAATTCCAAAAAATAGTGTTAATATGAGCAACAGTTCATATAGATACTGTGAGTGAAATTTCTTTTTGAAAAAAGAGACAATAAGTAGTAGTAACGAAAGTGAAGCAATAGATAAATGTTTATGCTAATCTCATATGACTAAAAATTGATTTACTTGATTGTCTCTGGATAGACC
>NZ_LNAM01000141.1:0-349 GCF_001461035.1 Acetivibrio ethanolgignens
AATCCAACTAAAAGGGAAGAAGAAGTAAGGGTTGTTTTACTGTTTAGTTATCAAGTAGCGAGTGCACGCTGGCTGCGAGGGAAAGAAGGAGAAAGCTTGCTTTCGGAGTTCTTTAGTGAAGCAGACAGGCGTATAAGAGCGTTTGCGTCTATTGAAAAGCCGCGAAGTGGGTTCGAGATAGTGGTAGGCGTGCAGATACGAATAAAGATAGCAACAAATTTGATAACGAACCTTTTTGGTGGCGATGCGTGCAGGGGTCACACCCGTTCTCATCCCGAACACGATGGTTAAGACCTGTGCGGCCGATGGTACTATACTGGAGACGGTATGGGAGAGTAGGTGGCTGCCG
>NZ_LNAM01000141.1:359-562 GCF_001461035.1 Acetivibrio ethanolgignens
ATTACAGAACTAAAGGACGAAAGCCCTTTATGGGGGTATAGCTCAGTTGGGAGAGCACCTGCCTTGCAAGCAGGGGGTCACGAGTTCGAATCTCGTTATCTCCATTCGGTGAGAAATCACCGTAGAAGCTGACTAACAGCTTCAATGGTACCTTGAAAACTACACATTGCAAAACGAGTTAATCATAGAAGATATGATTAGCC
>NZ_LNAM01000142.1 GCF_001461035.1 Acetivibrio ethanolgignens
GCAATGTCAAAACTGCTTTTTCGTTTACCCCATCATCGATTGTAACCTAAAGAATTTGTCGATTTCGCCAACACTTATTATTCCATTCCTTTTTTATTCAATCTAATAATTTCTCTAACATATGAAATTGCAACAAATACTAGAATTGCTAACACACATAAAACAAGCACCATAACAATAAACTTATCTTGTTTATACAATCTAATTGTTCCATATACGCAGAATCCAACCAATGCCAAATAGATTAAACTTGAAACAACTGCAAGTATTATTCTTATTGTTCTAGGCAATTTTGCATTTTTACTTCCTTCTTCACATCCCTGCACAAATAATTCTGCAAATATACTAACAAAAAAATCCATCATATTATCCTTACAATCTCCTCTCACCTTATAATTTCGTACAGAAAATCATAAATTATATCGAAATAATCTGCTCGATATATTCAAGTTTATCTTTCTGATTATACTATAATCCTATCCACATGAAAAGCAGAAATAATCAAGGGGCAGCGTTGAGGAACAAAATTATATAACTTTACTAAGTCAACGCATATCAC
>NZ_LNAM01000143.1 GCF_001461035.1 Acetivibrio ethanolgignens
TTTCCGTTACAACGGTACCGACATTTCTTTACCTGAAATTTATAAGCAGAATAAGAAGCAAAAACAAGCGTAAGGAATATCTCTGTATCATTTCCACTGATATCACATGGATTCAGGCATTTCAAGTGATTCTTCAAATGTTTAGCAAACTGCTTTCCAATGATTGTGAGCTATCCGAGGACAAAATCACTGAGCTCACGGATGCATTTATGAGCACAATTCCATCCGCTCTGAAGGAGCGGCGAAAAGTAGCGTGAAATTAGCTGTAAAATCTATGTGCGAAGTTTGAGTTATTAAAAAGTATCGTTTTTTTATATTTTAAATGAATTTTGAATAAAAATTATGATAGCAGTTATTGCTTTTGTTTGATATAGATAAAATTGTAATTATTATTGCTATAAAAAAATTGATAAACAGTAAGTTTTGTTGAAATTAAACTGTAAAAATGGTATCATATAGATGAATTTACTAAATATACATACTAATTTTTTTAAAAGTAAGTGCTTCAAAACATAGCGTTCTTAAATCTTCTTCCTATATCTGATATACTTTCC
>NZ_LNAM01000144.1:0-340 GCF_001461035.1 Acetivibrio ethanolgignens
CGTGCAGAAGGGCGTGCAGAAGGGCGTGCAGAAGGACGTGCAGAAGGACGTGCAGAAGGACGTGCAGAAGGGGAACTGGTTGCGATTATTTCGAAAACCAAGAAAAAACTGGATAAGAATAAAACAGCTGCAGTAATTGCAGAAGAATTAGAAACAGAAATAGCCTTGATTGAGCAGATTATCAAGACTATTTCAGAGTTACCTGTATATACAGTAGAAGGAGTTTACGAAAAATTAAGGGAGAAATAGCGGCATAGAGTAAGCTTTATTGGACTTTTTTAGAAATATAAGTTTGGATAGAATACCGTAAGTTCTGGTTTGAAAGTTTTTGAATTTCGGG
>NZ_LNAM01000144.1:350-554 GCF_001461035.1 Acetivibrio ethanolgignens
TGAAAGTTTTTGAATTTCAGGGGAGTGTCACAAAATAACTAAAATCTAGTTATGGAGCGATGCTCCTTTTTTACTTTATAGGAAAGACCGCCTACGGTGCTCTCTTGAATTGAAAAAAGCCCGCAGGTCGGCGGGCACAAGAAATGGACGATTGCTGGCTTAGAAGATGTAAAAACCTTCTTCACCAAAACCGTCATCAAGTTC
>NZ_LNAM01000145.1 GCF_001461035.1 Acetivibrio ethanolgignens
GCCTTTATTCTGGAATTTAAGGTATTCAATAAGCGGAGGGAAAAATCCCTTGAGGACACAGTGAAGGCTGCCCATGCCCAGATTGAAGAGAAGCAGTATGAAGCCGCCCTTGTGGCGAAGGGAATCCCGGCAGGGAATATCCGCAAATACGGCTTTGCCTTTGAGGGGAAGAAAGTGCTGATTGGGTGATGGAGACATATTTTAAAATGGAACAGATTTCAAAGAACTTTAGAGGTTCCAGACAGGAGGGGCATGATGGAAAAAACAGTAGCAACAGGGATACAGGATTTTGAAAAATTAATAAAAGGCAATTGCTTTTATATAGATAAAACAGATTTTATCCGGGAGTGGTGGGAAAGCAATGATGATGTCACACTGATTACCCGCCCGAGGCGTTTTGGCAAAACGCTTAATATGAGTATGTTAGATTATTTTTTCTCAGTGAACCACGCAGGCAGGGGGGACTTGTTTGAGGGGCTTTCCATCTGGGAGGAGGAAAGATACCGCAAGCTGCAGGGAACCTATCCGGT
>NZ_LNAM01000146.1:0-19655 GCF_001461035.1 Acetivibrio ethanolgignens
CTTTTAATTAAAACATAGGCAGATGAATAATTCCATACGGTGGATTATTCATCGCTTACAACTATTTTACACTACCGATACGCTTATCGTATTTAACTGTTAATCAAGGTCTATGAATACCCTTACAGTGGTATCTCTCCACTGATTTTTCCTTACATACTGTCCGTTAGCCTTTCGATAGGCTGCTGCCTGCTCGAAACTAAGCGGCAATTCAAAGGAAAGAGAACTCCTACCTATTTGCAAGTGCAGCCTGTGTGGCGGTGGTACAGTAGTGAGTCATGAAATAAATTTTTAAGATTATTTCATGTTATAACAACAAACCTTAAAATTGCACATATAAGATTAATGTTTTACTTTCCTCTCAATATACTTCTTTATATCATACAATTTTGTGCTTCATGTTTCACAATATATTTATCATAGTCTATTTCATTCTTTAAAGCTGTGTACTTATCATATATAAGTGAAAATATGCTTTTCTCACAATCACATACCTGCTTTAAATCATCCTTATCAATGACAATAATATATTTGTTTTCGTGCAAAGCCACTTTTTTAATCAAGCCTTTTGAATCACTCCATTTACCTCTACCCGAAACTCCGTCCCATGATACCATTATTCCAAAATTAGTATTTGTAACTGCCATCAAAGAGCAAAACTTACCTATGTATGTTACCTTTACAGAGCCATTATAATTTTTGCATTCACATAAAAACGACTCACCAAAGCAAGGAAATGCGTTACTTATACCAGACAATCTTGCATTTTCAGTCCACCTAATCAGCAAGTCTATTTCATTTGTACTAGTTCTACAATTTCTATAAACATCAAAAAGATTTTCTACACTCTTACTAAATAAGATGGAAGTTAATTCTTCTAACTTTTGTCCTTTCTGCCTCTTTGTTAATCCCCCATCTTTTATTTCACTATACAGATGTGAACACTGAATCCTATGCTCCTCTGCAAGCATTAGTAGTCTGGAATTATATCTGCTTGATGCTGTCATTAAATCAGCCAATGTGTACCCTGCCTGCTTTAACAACTGTTCTGCACTTCTAAATCTTTCTTCGTCCAATTACAAAACCTTATATATAATAATAGCATGCTGCAATGGATTATCAATTTCAGTATCGCAATGTACACAGCTTACGAATTCTGGAATTTCCAAAACAGTTTTATAATAATTACCAGTAAACCTTTGGCATATTGGACAATAAATTTGCAGATATTGTTCAACAATCCCTTCATCCACACACATTTCAAAAATGTCATAGATTTCCTTAATAGATATACCTAGTTCTCTATGTATTGCATCTGGGTATATCCAGTCTTTTGAATGGTATTGTTCCATAAAACTTATAAATGCATCACAATCAATATTAAATTTTTTCTCCTTCAACAAAGGAGCCACTCTTTGAAAGATATTCGATTGCATCATTCATTCGCCCCATTCCTAAATCTTTACAGTTTCCAGTTATATGTTGTAATAACGTATACTTATCATTAAAATAATCAAATGTCAATTTTACTATGTAACTTTGTGGCTCTACAGGTTTTACCCATTTTACATATATGTATGGATAACTTGCCGTAGCTTCTTTTTCATACAGATACTGTAATAAGAGTTGCTTTACCTCATCTGCTTCATTGAATAACTCTTCATTTTCATCAATCAACTCTCTAAGTTCGCCAATAAATGGTAATAAATAGTCTCCGTTTTCAGATGCAGTGAGCTCCGCAGAACCACCAGATTTCATTTCCATCATCTGCTTGTACATTCTAACTTCTGTATTCTGAATATCATTTATTATCTTTATTGTATCAGTGTGTTCGCAAACAAACAACTCTAACTCCAGAGTATCCTTAATCCATTCTATGCATGTTGTAACAATTTTAGAATAGGAATCTCTATCAACTTGCTCATTATAACTATAACGCATAGAATCATATCTAATCTCTAATATATTTATCGACGGATTTATATAAATAACTATAGGGTATCTATAAACAATTTGGTCAAATGTTTCAGATTGCAAACAAACCTTTTGTAAAACAAACTTTACAAAATATTTACCATTTTCCATTATTACAACAGGCTCTGCTTCTTTTAGATTCCTATCAATGACATAATCTGGCTGATAACATTCTTTATCAAAAACTTTAATCTGCTTTTCTATTAAGATATCTTCTATTGTTTTTTCAGTTGTATTATAAAAGAAAGGTACTGAATACTTGTATAACTTTTTATACTCAAGTTCCTCATAAAAATTCATAAAAGACTTCGTGGTTGCAGTCTTTGTTATAATTCCCTTAAAATCCCTTTTTGATTCAAAAAACAAAGTATCTTCATTATCACTCAGCTTACACTGGGCATCATATGTTATTCTATTCTCTGTCTCCAACTGTTTACAAATAAAATGTTGAAAATTATTAGAGCTACAAAGTATTGTATTTTTATAGAATTCTAAAAACGTTGTCTCATCCATAGGGGTACGCATAGCATCACCAACTTTCAATAAATATATAAATTATATTCTACTACATTCCTTGTTACTTTTCCACATTTTTCTTGACTTTTGTGTTTCAGCCAATTTTTAAAAATAATAAGTACTTTCTATTTTTACTTTATCTGTAGACTAATATCCATCAAAGCTGCATAAAATTAATCTTTTCAATTACTCAATTCTTGGCAATTGCTTCCCATGCTATTACCAGTTATGCAATATTACACTCAGAACTTATAATCTCCGCACTCCTGGTATAATCTCCAGTTATAGCTTCATTCCTTTTGTCAGTCTCATAATTTTCTTATATCAATCATTACTCGGATAATATAAAAATCAAGCCAAAGTGTAGCATATTTTTCTTTCTTTTATCAAGAAAACATAATCGAATCCCAAAAAAAATATCAATTTAATATCATACCTTACAAATAAACAAATATCACCTTATAAAACGATAATTTTCTTATTATACTTGTAGAATATTCTTCTCTATCCACTCGATAAATATGTATCTTAATTCTTCTCTTGTGCGGATATATATTTTCTCTTTTTCAAAAAAATCTCCACAAAAAGCTAAATCTAAATTACAATCATATTCAAAAAAATGAGTTTCTCCCGCATGAAAATGACCAGACCTTATCTTTCCATATATATATTTAAAAAAATTTACATCGAATTCTTTCTTCCCTGAATACTTTTTACAAAAATTTATAAATTTGTCCATGTCACTTGAGCATTCTTTCATATAGCTTTCTGTCTTTTCAGTCTTTGAAAGTGTTTCAATCGCAGATATAAAGTATGAAATCATTGCGGTTGGGCTCAACGCACAATAACAGTGAGCATGATTATGCAATTTACATGCATTTAAAAAATAAAGAAATTTCTCCTTATGCTGCTCTTCAAATTTTTTAATTTTTCTAAAAAAGGAAAAATGTTCTGATACCAGTTCATGGTTCATATTATAATAACTTATTTTTTTATTTATTCTTTCATTTTTTATGCTAACTCTTTTACTTTTGTCTATCTCACGTTTTCTAAAAATATCATCCAATTCTTTATTATATGAAGAAGAAGTTATAAAACCATTTTCTGCCCCTAAAAAATTGTAATCATTTAAAATCATTCTATTTTCATCATCAACTGCGACTAAACCATTCATATTATCGAACACAAATAGATTTAATTCAGTATCATCAAAGCCACTACTAACAACGGTTCCATATAAAGTATATGAACCGTTACCCACATCATTTGGAATATCCGCTAAAACAATATTTTCTCTTGTATTATATGGCTCAATTCCAATGTCTAATAAAACTGATAGTTCCACACAAAACTCTAAAAATAAATTATATGCAATTGTTCTAGCGGCAGAAAGATTAAATGAATACACTTCAATATCGCAGTACATCAACTGTTCTTTCGGACAAGCTGTTATTGTTTCTACATTAAATACTTCATCTCTACCTTTTATTTCATATGCAAATAATCTTACTGCATTTTTCCAATTAAAATAATCATTCCATTCAAACGGATACTCTGCATAGTATCTTCCATATGTTCTAACAACATATTTATTTTTTCCTTTTAATAGAATACTAAATATTTCAGAAAAACAATTATCAAATATATCGTCTATTTCATAAATTGAATCTTCTTTTTCTATGCCTGCCACTCTTATGGTTATTTTAGCATCATCTAATGTCATATCAAAAATAGCCTGAATCGATAAGACCTTCTCTCTCCAAACTAATGAATAACTAAATTCATATTCATCCCTTTTTCCAGAATAGCATTTTGCTTTTTTAGTTTCATAATAACACTTTATCTCATCTATATGTTCTAATATAATTTCTCTTCGATACTTATCAAATGTTTTCTCTTTTATCATCCGTTTGTTCTCCTCTTCAAATAGGAAATATGAAGTAGCTATGGTAAAAAGTCCGTTCCAAAGGATTTCACACTCTTGGAACGGACTTAAAAAATTCTTATACCTATAGACTAATAGTCTTCACAGCCGCATAAATTTAAGCGTTTTCAATTGCTTACTTCTGGGCAAGTGCAGCCTGTGCAGCAGCTAAGCGTGCGATTGGCACACGGAATGGAGAACAGGAAACGTAGGTCAAGCCTACCTTATGGCAGAACTCAACAGAGCTTGGATCTCCACCATGCTCACCACAGATACCTAGCTTAATATCAGGTCTGGTAGCACGACCCTTTTCTGCTGCCATCTTAACCAGCTGGCCCACACCGTTCTGGTCTAATCTTGCGAATGGGTCAGACTCATAAATCTTAGCCTTGTAATAAGCATCTAAGAACTTGCCAGCATCATCACGGGAGAAACCAAAGGTCATCTGTGTTAAGTCGTTAGTACCGAAGGAGAAGAACTCAGCCTCCTCAGCGATTTCGTCAGCAAGTAAAGCAGCACGAGGAATCTCAATCATAGTACCGATATGATACTTGATGTCAGAATTCTTCTCTTTCTTAACCTGCTCAGCAACTTCTACTACAACGTCCTTAACGAACTTAAGCTCTTTCTTCTCGCCTACTAGTGGAATCATGATTTCCGGAACGATGTCGTAGCCCTTCTCAGCCTTAACCTCAATAGCAGCTTCCATAACGGCTCTGGTCTGCATCTTAGCGATTTCAGGATAAGTAACAGCCAGACGACAGCCTCTGTGACCCATCATTGGGTTAAACTCATGTAAGGAATCGCAGGTAGCCTTAACCTGCTCTACAGTTAAGCCCATCTCATCAGCTAATGCCTTAATGTCCTCTTCCTTGGTAGGAACGAACTCATGAAGAGGTGGATCTAAGTAACGTACGGTCATTGGCTTTCCTTCCAGTGCCTCGTACATAGCCTTGAAGTCAGCCTTCTGGAACTCAAGCAGTTCATTTAAAGCAGCTTCTCTTCCTTCTACAGTCTCAGAAAGGATCATCTTTCTGATCTTAGGAATTCTTTCCTCCTCAAAGAACATATGCTCTGTACGGCAAAGACCGATACCTTCAGCACCCAGACGAACTGCGTTCTTTGTATCTGCAGGTGTGTCTGCATTGGTTCTAACCTGAAGCTTTCTATACTTATCAGCCCACTCCATAATACGTCCAAAGTTTCCGCCGACAGAAGCTTCTACAGTCTTGATATCTCCTAAATAAATCTTACCTGTGGAACCATCCAGAGAAATATAATCTCCTTCTTTGATGGTGTGTCCACCAAGCTCGAATGTCTTAGCCTCTTCATTAATCTTAATCTCACCGCAGCCGGATACACAAGCGGTACCCATACCACGGGCAACTACTGCTGCATGGCTTGTCATACCACCACGAACAGTCAGGATACCCCGGGATGCATGCATACCCTCAATATCCTCTGGGGAAGTCTCAAGACGAACAAGGATAACTCTTTCACCCTTCTCACCAGCAGCCTTAGCTTCCTCTGCTGTAAAGTATACCTTACCGGCTGCAGCTCCAGGAGAAGCAGGAAGTGCAGAACCGATAACCTCGCCAGCCTTTAATGCAGCTGTGTCAAAGGTAGGATGTAACAGCTGGTCTAAGGACTTAGCTTCGATTCTAAGTACAGCCTCCTCTGGAGTAATCTTTCCTTCATCTACTAAATCACAAGCAATCTGTAATGCAGCAGGAGCAGTTCTCTTACCATTACGGGTCTGTAAGAAGAATAACTTACCCTCCTGAATAGTAAACTCCATATCCTGCATATCGCGGTAATGATCCTCTAACTTGGACGCAATAGCCATGAATTCCTTGTAGCACTCTGGCATATCCTCTTCCAGCTTGCTAATAGGCTGTGGTGTACGAACACCAGCAACCACGTCTTCACCCTGTGCATTAATCAGGTACTCACCGAAGATACCCTTTGCACCAGTGGATGGGTTACGGGTAAATGCAACACCGGTACCTGATGTATCACCCATGTTACCAAATACCATGGTCTGTACGTTAACAGCAGTTCCCCAGTCACCAGGGATATCATTCATACGACGGTAAACAATGGCACGAGGGTTGTCCCAGGAACGGAATACAGCCTTTACAGCCTCCATTAACTGAACCTTTGGATCCTGCGGGAAATCCTGTCCATTCATAGCCTCTTTGTAAACAGCCTTGAACTTCTCAGCTAATTCCTTTAAGTCATTGGCATCCAAATCGGTATCGAAATGGACACCCTTTGCTTCCTTCATCTCATCGATAATCTTTTCGAAATAAGACTTTGGAACCTCCATAACTACATCAGAGAACATCTGAATAAATCTTCTATAAGAGTCATAAGCAAATCTAGGATTGCCAGTTTTCTTTGCAAAGCCTTCTACAGATACATCATTTAAACCTAAGTTTAAGATAGTATCCATCATACCAGGCATGGAAGCTCTGGCTCCGGAGCGAACAGAAACCAGTAAAGGATTCTCGGTATCACCGAATTTCTTTCCGTTTTCTTTTTCCAGCCACTCTAAAGCTTCAAAAATCTGACCCTGGATTTCTTCTGTAATTTTCTTTCCACTGTTGTAATAATCGGTACAAGCTTCTGTTGTAACAGTAAAGCCCTGTGGAATTGGCAAACCTAATTTGGTCATTTCTGCCAGGTTAGCACCCTTTCCACCCAGAAGATTACGCATGTCGGCATTACCTTCTTTGAACAAATATACCCATTTTGCCATTTTTAGTTCCTCCTAAATATGTAATATTATATAAATACTCCTAAATAGAGTGTTTATTCATGTTTTTTTATAAACCCATCCTTGCATATTATATCATAGTACGCTTAGCTTTGTCCAGTGATTTTGCTTTCAAACTCCGGTAGTGGAAGCGGCTTGGAAAACAGGTATCCCTGGGCTACTTCGCAGTGAATTTCCCTTAAAAAATCTGCCTGTTTTTTTGTTTCTACACCCTCGCACACCGTATGCATATTTATCTTTCTCGCCATGCTGACAACCTGAGCAATAATGATCTTACTCTTTATGGATTCCTCCACTTCCTCTAAAAAGCCCCGGTCAATTTTTAATACATCTGCCGGTATCTGCTTTAACAGATTCAATGACGAGTATCCGCTTCCAAAATCATCAATGGAAATCCGGAATCCGATGTTCTTAAGGGTCATAACTATCCTTTTCATAGTTTCCTCATCATCACTGAATACACTTTCTGTAAGCTCCAGCTCAACAAGCTTTACCGGAATCTCATATTTTTTCAACAGTGCTATCAAATCCGATATAAAATTAGGAGTGCCCAGATGGACCCTTGAAACATTAACTGACACCGGTACTACCCGGCGACCTTCCTTAATCCACTTCTGCAGATGACGGCAGACTTCTTCATATACATAAAAGTCCAGACGGATGATAAAACCGTTCTTCTCAAAAAGCGGAATAAACAGGTCAGGTCCAATCATTCCCTTATCAGGGTCAATCCATCGTACCAGTGCTTCGGCACCCTCAATCACCTCTGTCTGCAAATTATATTTTGGTTGATAATACACACAGAATTCGCCATTCTCCAGAGCCTTCTCCATCTTGCTCTCGATTTCATTTTCCAGAGCACTGCGTTTTGCCGTTTCATCATCAAAATAGGCAATTATCTGATTTAAATTTCCTTTAATCTGCTTCTTTGCGATGTTTGCCCGGTCAATATATTCCGTAATCCTTGCTTCTGAATCCCGCCTTTCAATCTTACAGATACCTATCTTAATCTGAAGCCGGAAATAATGGTTGGAATATTCATGCATATTCGCCTCAAACTCCTGAAGTTTTCTGGTCAGAAGTTTCTCACATTCTATGCCATCATTTTCCACTATTCCAACGAACTCATCTGCTGCAATCCTTGCGTAAATTCCCTGGTTTTCAAAAATTCTGGCAAACTGATCTGCCTCCTCCCGAAGAACCTCATCTCCGGTACTGTACCCAAAGGTATCATTAATATAGTTGAATTTGTCGACATCGGTAGAAATCAGATAGTACTCTTTATTTTTATTATGATTCAAAAGACGTTCTGCTTCTTTTATAAACTTGTTACGGTTCCAGACTCCTGTCAGGTCATCCTTCATGGCAAGCTGGCGGTAGTATACCTCCTTGCGATGCAGTACAAAAAGGGTAGCTGCTGCAAAAAAACCTAATATTCCAAGAATAAAAAACAGATTCAAGGTAGCCTATTTTCAGAGGTTCTTTTTGTTTTTCCTCCGCAGAAACAACGGTTATATTTATAAAACAAAATACGAAAAAGCACAGTAAGAGCCACCACCTTTTTCTATGTTTTTTCATATTCCCAGCACCTCCAGTTCGATAAGCTGCTCTTCTAGAATTCAAATTTCTTCTCGAAATATGACTTTAAATCTTCAATTTTAATTCTTTCCTGCTCCATGGTATCACGGTCACGAACAGTTACCGCACCATCTGTCTCAGAGTCAAAATCGTAGGTGATGCAAAACGGGGTACCAATCTCATCCTGTCTTCTGTAACGCTTTCCAATATTTCCTCTGTCATCAAATTCGCAGTTCCACTTTTTGGAAAGCTCCATAAATACCTTTTCTGCAGGCTCAGACAGCTTCTTTGAAAGTGGAAGTACACCGATTTTAACTGGTGCTAAAGCTGGATGGAAATGAAGTACAGTACGTACATCGCCTCCCTCTAGTTCTTCTTCATCATAAGCACCACAAAGGAAAGCCAGGGTCACACGGTCAGCACCTAAGGATGGCTCAATAACATATGGGATGTATTTTTCTTTCTTTTCATCATCAAAATAGTCCATTGGCTCACCAGATACATTCTGATGCTGGGTCAAATCATAGTCTGTTCTGTCAGCAATCCCCCACAGCTCGCCCCAGCCAAATGGGAATAAAAACTCAATATCCGTTGTAGCTTTACTGTAGAAAGACAGCTCCTCCTTCTCATGGTCACGGACACGCATCTCCTCTTCCTTCATCCCCAGGGACTTCAGCCAGTTGATGCAGAACTCCTTCCAGTATGCAAACCACTCAAGGTCTGTATCCGGCTCACAGAAAAACTCCAGCTCCATCTGCTCAAACTCTCTGGTACGGAAGGTAAAGTTACCCGGAGTAATTTCGTTACGGAAGGACTTTCCAATCTGTCCGATACCAAATGGAATTTTCTTTCTTGAGGTTCTCTGCACATTTTTAAAGTTTACAAAAATACCCTGAGCTGTCTCAGGACGTAAATATACGGTATTCTTGGCATCCTCGGTAACGCCCTGAAAGGTCTTAAACATCAAATTAAACTGACGAATTTCAGTAAAGTTGTGCTTACCACAGCTTGGGCAGACAATAGCATGCTCTTCAATGTATTTTGCCATCTCCTCATTAGACCATGCATCGACACTTCCTTCTATGGTAATACCCTTTTCCTGCATGTAATCCTCAATCAGCTTGTCTGCACGAAAACGCTCATGGCACTCCTTGCAGTCCATCAATGGGTCGGAAAAGCTTCCCAGATGTCCAGAAGCAACCCAGGTCTGTGGATTCATTAAAATTGCACAGTCAACACCTACGTTGTATGGATTTTCCTGAATAAACTTCTGCCACCATGCTTTCTTTACGTTATTCTTAAGTTCTACACCAAGATTACCATAATCCCAGGTATTGGCCAGACCACCATAAATTTCAGAGCCTGGGTACACAAAGCCTCTGGCTTTGGCTAAAGCTACGATTTTGTCCATTGTTTTTTCCATGTGTGATATCCACCTTTCTTATTTAAAAATAATAATTGAAGCCTCAGTTCCTGATGTATGTACGCTTTCCGTACTCTTTGCCGCACAGTTCTGATAATAAAGAACTGTTCCATCTAAAATAACATCATATTCCTCTGTAATAATTGCTACTTTATTTTTGGGATCTGCTTTTATAGCCTCCAGACTGGTACTGCTTCCATCTGCCATATTTTTCATGGTGTCCGGCAAAACTCCCTGGGCATAAGCCTCATCAAAGGTTATCAAACTGGCCTGAGTTTTATTCGCTTCTGCATAATCCTCTATACTGGCATACTTTATAACCATCCTGGCCTGTCCCTTTTCTTCTATTGCCAGGGAAGAAAGCTTTATCCTGTCTTTTTCAGACTGGCTGTTGTAATCTTCTATCTCTTCCTCAATAAAGCTCTCCAGCTCTTCCTTTACATAATACTCCTTATCAAAGCTTTCCACAATACCACTTACAATACTGCCATCCTTACTGATATACAGCGTATCTGCCGTAAGCTCTTCTGCCTTCAGTCCCGGATTTTTGCTGCATCCGGTCACAAAAAGACAGGTCAGCAAAAGACATACAAGTCCCTTTTTCTTCATGGTAAACCTCCATACCATCCATAGTGGCTGGCTAATCCCTTTTATTCTACCTTATTTAGTGCCATATTTTCAACTATTATTTCTAAAACATCCTAAGAATTTCCAGACTTTTAAAGCTGTGTCCAATATAATGCCTCCGATATTCCTCCATGAGACTGGAAAATTCCAAAAGAACCTCATCACTTACCCGGAAGGTATAAAGCTTTTCCAAGGGTGCCGTAAGAATAAACTGCAATGTATATGTTAATGCCGCTGATATTTTTCTTTTTCCCGGCACTCCTCTGACACAGTCTTCGCAGATAAGTCCGCCCTTTTTCGTGTCAAACCATAGCATTTCTTCTTTTTTCCCACAGCACACACACTCAAACATCTGCGGAGCCTCGCCGTTCAGGGCAATCATTTTAAGCTCATATATGTACCGTACGAGCCTTATGTCAATCGTTCCCTTGGACAAGGCCCGCAGAGACTGGTATAAAAGCTTTAGAATGTCGGAAGCTTCTACATTTTCTCTTGTCAGATAATCCGCAAATTCACAAAAATAGAACCCATAGTAGGCTCCCTCCAGATTATCTCTCAGCTCTCCAAAATAATTAGAAATAGCCGCCGATGCTACCGTATAGGAATCCCGCCCGCGAAATACCTGGAATTCACCAAAGGCAAAGGGCTGGCTGGCTGCCAGAAGAGCATTGTTAGGCCTTCTGGCACCCCGGGCAAAGGCTGATATTTTCCCAATTTCTCTTGTTAAAATCACCAGCCGTTTATCATATTCTCCAACCGGCATGACCGACAGCACCATCCCTGTCACGGTCTCCAAATTCAATGGTTCGTCCACCTGTCTTTCTGTTCTCCAGCTGTTTTTCTTCACTGGCACAGGCATAATTCAGATAATCCGAAACGCTGCCTGTCTTTTCAAATAGTTTCCAGTAATCCAGATTCTTCATAATGTAAGCCCCCTTTTTTGTATTACTATTAGACTTTCCATTTTGAAGCGTCCTATTCGGAAAATGGCACTTAAATTCCCTTTTGGTTATAGCCATAGTTCCTCATCAAAAAATCACTGTCACGCCAATCCTTTTTAACCTTAACCCACAGCTTTAGATTCACCTTCCTATCCAGAAGATTTTCTATCTCTATCCGGGCATCTGTGCCAATCGCCTTTAACATCGAGCCCTGCTTCCCAATAATAATACCCTTGTGGGAATCTCTTTCACACACAATTGTCGCATCAATATCCACAATATGTCCATGGCGTCGAACCCTCATCTGGTCAATCGCTACTGCAATGCCATGGGGTATCTCATCATCCAGCCGCCGTAGGGCCTTTTCCCGAATAAGCTCTGCCACAATCTGCCTCTCCGGCTGGTCTGTCACGGTGTCCTCATCATAATACATTGGTCCCTCCGGCAGATATTGGAAAATTACATCGATAAGCGTGTCAGTATTCTCTCCATTAATCGCTGCCACCGGTACAATATCCGCAAATTCACAGATATCCTTATAAGCCTCAATAAAGGTGAGAATCTCTTCCTTTTTCACCGTGTCAATCTTATTAATGACCAGTACTACCGGTGTTTTCGTATTTTTCAGTTGCTCAGCAATGTGCTGCTCTCCAGCTCCAATATAGGTCGTCGGCTCCACCAGCCAGAGGATTACATCCACCTCACCAAGAGTTCTCTCTGCCACCGTTACCATGTATTCTCCCAGCTTATTTTTTGCCTTGTGAATCCCCGGCGTATCTAAGAAGATTATCTGCCCCTTTTCATCAGTATACACCGTCTGTATACGGTTTCTTGTAGTCTGGGGTTTATTGGAGGTAATTGCAATCTTCATTCCAATCAGCTGGTTCATCAGGGTGGATTTTCCTACATTCGGCCGCCCTATCAGAGTAACAAAACCGGATTTGTACTTATTTTCCATAATTTCCTCCATTCCTAAAGCATCAGCCATTCAGATTTTCTATCTGTAAAAACAGCTCTTTGTTCTCTTCAATTTTTCCTTCGTTGCCAATGACACAGAGGTTTCCTGCCTCATACACAGCAGCTGCAATCGGTGCGAGAGCCCGAATAGCCTCCTGATCCGTTGCCAGTACCTCATCTCTTTCCTTCTGTAAAAAGGCCTCATCCACACCGCAAAGATAAGCGCCAAAGGAACGGCTTCCCTTTGCCATCGGCGTCAGAGGAGTATCTAAAGCACTAATTGCCCCAATGATATATTTTGTCATATCCCGGTCAGTCACCTCAAAGCCCTTGATATAATCTGCCGTATTTTTATAAACTTCATCGGTTTTTAAAAGCTCCGGGTCCCGGTAGGATACCAGATAGCCCTTGCCATCATAGGAAAAACCGCACATACAGCCATAGGCCCCACCCTTGATGCGGATTGCATTCCACAGGTATTCATAGCTTAAAATTACCTTTAATACCCGGAGAGCTCCCGTATATGCAAGCCCCTTTTTCATATAATTGCCGCAGCGTGCCACAAATTGTACCTGTCCCGGTGTTTTTAAGCCCTCATTTTTCCGTACTGGTACAAGCTTTTCTTCCTTAAAATCTGGTTTTCTTCCCTGGAACGCTTTCAAAAGCTCAGGGACACTTTGTTCAAAGACCTGATATCCCTCCTCGTCCGCAGTAACACTGACTAAAAGGTTATCCTGGCGGAAAATCTCACCAGCCAGTCTCCTTAGTGTATTCTCTATCTCTTCCTTCTTTTCTTCAAACTGTCCTTCCAGCTCGCAGATAAAACGGTAATAACCCACACCACCAGCCAGGTCATCAAACATATCGCTTTCAGAAAAATAGGACATTCCTCTTAAAACCGCTGTGCTGTGGCCACTGGAATTCATCCGCATCTCAAGTCTTGACTTAAGCTCTGCTAAAATCTCCTGCATTCTCTTCGTATCATTGAAAATCGTATCCTCTACCATCTCACGAATCAGTAAAAAGGCTGTAGAAAGCTCCTGATACAGAGCCTTTGTCTTTATCTCAAACCGGGCCGTATAACTGTCCACATCATCCGCCCGGTTATAAATATTGACATCTGTTCCAATACCGCCGGTATGAATATTAATTTCATTAGAAAGCTCGCCAAAGCTGTGCTTTTTTGTATCTACATAGCCAAGCACGGTAGATAAAAGACTGAGCCAGGAGGCCTCCTGCCCTCTGTCCGTAACCTCAAAGCTAAACTTCACATAAGCAATACCATTGGTGTACAGATTATGATGAAGCACCTTAACAGCCCCCACTTTCTTTTCCTCTAAATACAGGCGAGCTGCCTCTTTCTTGATATCTGAAATAGAAAGCATCGGCACCGCTAAAAGCTCCTCCTCCGTTGAAGGCGTCTCCTCATAGATATGAAGCTCCTTTGTCCTTTTAACCAGCTTTTCAAGCTCCTCTTTAGAAAGGGAAGCCTTATAAGCTGCCAGCTTATTTTTTAAGCTTTCTTCTTCCCGTGCCGTAAGTCCGGCTTCTGGTTTAACAACAACCAGCGTGCTGTGTGGATTATCCAAAAGATAAGTTTCAATCAGCTCTTCATAGTAGCCGGTATCAATGGCCTTACGCAGACGGGCAAAGGTGTCATTCTCACACACATGGATAAATGGCTTCGTATCATCATACAGCCAGCTGTCTAACATCTGAATGCCATACATCAGCCCCTTCGGGAACTGTCCAAAATCTGCCTCCCGGTATTTAAATTCAAAATAATTAATGGCTGCTAAAAGGGTCTGTTTGGAAAGTCCCTCCCTGCAAAGCCTTCGCAGAGTCGTTTCAATAACCTCTAAAAAGTCTTCCTTCTGATCTTCCCCTGCATTTTTCGTGATAATAGAAAAATATGGCTGCTTGATCCCATTCTCATAGGAGCCGCTTAAGATATCATTTCCAATACCGGCATCTAAAATTGCCTGCTTTAATGGAGCTCCCGGTGCGGACAAAAGCACATAATCAAGAATCTGTATCGCCAGATACAGTTCTCTGTCAAGGCTCGTTCCCATAACTACATTATAGCTTAAATAGGTCTTATCCTCATCTGACTCTTCTGTTACCGGATAGCTTTCTATAATTGTTCTTCGTTCAGAAAAGCTCTCCTGGGTGAGAATCCTTGAATCTACCTCTTCCTTTCCGAATTTCCCGAGGTACTCCTCATCCATCCAGCGGAGCTTCTCCTCTACATCCATATTTCCATAGAGATAAATGTAGCTGTTGGACGCATGATAGTACTTCCGATGGAAATCTAAAAATTCCTCATAGCTCAAATCCGGTATATATGCAGGGTCACCACCAGACTCTACACCATAGGCGGTATCCGGGAATAAGGACTGCTGTATCAGTCGATAAAGCACCTGCTCCGGCGAGGAAAAGGCTCCCTTCATTTCATTATACACAACACCATTTATGGTAATCTCATCCTCCACCCTTTCCAGTTCGTAGTGCCAGCCTTCCTGGAGAAAAATTTCTTCTCTCTTATAAATATTCGGATGAAATACTGCATCCATGTATACATCCATCAAATTGGCAAAATCCTTGTCATTGCAGCTGGCAACGGGATATATCGTCTTGTCCGGATAGGTCATAGCATTCAGAAAAGTATTCAAAGAGCCCTTTGCCAGTTCAATAAATGGATCCTTAACTGGAAACTTCTTTGAACCACAAAGCACTGTATGCTCAATAATATGAGCTACTCCAGTGGAATTAACCGGCGGTGTCCGAAAACCAATGGAAAACACCTTGTTTTCATCCTCATTGGCAATCACAGCTACCCTTGCTCCTGTTTTTTTATGACGGTAAAGAAATCCTTCACTCTTTAAATCCTTAAGCCCCTCCTGTTTTTCCAATACATAACCTTCAATCTGTTGATTCATTTTTTCCCTCTTTTCTTCAAAAATTCTCTACGGTTCATTTTAGCATAAAAAAAGCCTTTTGTCGAACGATAACTTTTTACTAGTATTCCCTGCAAAAACAAAACTTTCCCCACAACTCACAAAAAAGTGATGCTATGGGGAAAGTTTTATTTCCTTAAATTTTATCTATAAATAATTTCATGCCGTCCCGGACCGTTGGATACCATAGTGATTGGCAGCTCAAGCTCTTTTTCGATAAACCTGATATAATTGCGGCAGTTCTCCGGCAGCTCCTCATATTTCTGAATGCCACGGATATCACATTTCCAGCCAGGCAGTACCTTATATACCGGCTTTGCCTTAGCAAGCTTACTGGTCGTTGGGAAGTCCTTCGTAATCTCACCGTCGATTTCGTAACCGACACATACCGGGATTTCATCCAGATATCCCAGCACGTCAAGTACAGTCAATGCAACCTGGGTTGTTCCCTGGATACGGCAGCCATACCGGGAGGCTACAGCATCAAACCATCCCATTCTTCTTGGACGTCCTGTAGTTGCACCATATTCTCCGCCATCTCCACCACGGCGTCTTAACTCTTCTGCTTCATCGCCAAAAATCTCACTGACAAATTCACCTGCACCTACTGCACTGGAATATGCCTTGCAGACGGTTACAATTTCCTTGATTTCATATGGTGGGATTCCCGCTCCAATCGCACCATAGGCTGCCAGTGTAGAGGATGAGGTAACCATTGGGTAAATACCATGATCCGGGTCCTTTAAGGATCCTAACTGTCCCTCTAGCAGAATTTCCTTGCCATCCTTGATGGCCTGATATAAATAAGCAGATACATCACATACATAAGGCTTAATCATCTCACGATAGCTCACAAGCTCCTGATAGATTTCCTCTGCCTGTAAAAGCGGCTTATGGTATAAATGCTCTAACAGCACATTCTTAGTTTCACAGACTCTGGCTGCCTTTTCCTTTAAAAGCTCATCATCAAACAGCTCGCTGACCTGAAATCCGATTTTTGCATATTTATCTGAGTAAAATGGTGCAATTCCAGACTTCGTAGAACCAAAGGACTTGCCTGCCAGACGCTCTTCCTCATACTGGTCAAACAAAATATGATAGGACATTACCATCTGAGCACGGTCAGATACTAAAATCTTAGGCATTGGTACATTTCTGTCTACAATGCCCCGGATTTCCTTCATCAATACCGGGATATTTAAAGCAACACCATTACCAATAATACTGGTGGTATGATTGTAAAATACTCCGGATGGCAGAGTGTGAAGGGCAAATTTTCCATACTCATTAATGATGGTATGTCCTGCATTTGCTCCGCCCTGGAAACGGATAATAATATCAGCCTTTTCAGCCAGCATATCGGTAATTTTACCTTTTCCTTCATCTCCCCAGTTTGCTCCAACGACTGCTTTTACCATAATAAAACCTCCTATTTGGCTTTCTTTTACTCCAACAGAGCCATGCTCCTGCCAAATTATCATATCATAGTTTATATTATAAGTAAAATCAATAATAATTATATTTGACATAAGTATTATCTATACAATCAGCTATACCAACTGTTCTAAAAGTCGTTCTGCAGCCGCAGACAACGGAATGTGTAAATCCGAAACAATACAAAATTCCCTTTGGGGAATGGGCTCCTCAAACTCCAGAACAAACAAGCTTCCTTCCTTTTCATATTTTTGAGCAAAATCTCTTGTAACGCTGGCAACCCCCATATTCCGCAGGGCAAACTGTACCAGCATATCGCTGGTGGCCAGCTCAAATTCCGGCTGGAGCACAATCCCCCTTTTTTGGAGGAACTCGTCCACATATCTCCGGGTACTGGTATTTTTCTCCAGACATATAATCGGCAGCCTCTCCAGCACCTGGTAGGTAAGGCTTTTTCCCTTCAGTTCAGTATATTTTTCTCCAGCAATAAATACATCTTCAATTTTCCGCACCGGGCAGACAGAAAGGTTCTTTTTATACTCAAGTGGCGAGCTAACAACACCAAAATCTATCTTGCCCTCCTGCAAATATTTTATCGTGCTAGGTGTCGGTGCGTTGGTTACCTGAATCTTTATTCCCGGATACCTTTCATGAAACCGTTCCAAAAAAGGGAGTAAATAAAATTGAAGAGTCATATCACTGGCACCAATACGAATTTCTCCCATTTCAAGATTCTGGATATTTTTCAGCCGGTTTTCCCCGAACTTAATCATCTCATATCCATTTTTTATATAAGAAAACAGTATTTCTCCCTCTCTGGTCAGCCGAACACCCTTAGAAGTACGGATAAACAAGGTGCTTCCAAGGCAGCGTTCCAGCTGCTTTACAGCCTGGCTTACTGCTGGCTGCGAAATAGAAAGTTCTTCTGCTGCCAGTGAAATTCCTCCCAGCCTTCCTACATAATAAAAAATTTTATAGTATTCAAGATTGATGTCCAATCGCTTCATTGAGCCAGATTCTTATCTCCTCTAAGCTCTCCTCTTTGAAAGGAAACCTCCTTCTTATTTTTTTCTCCTCTGGAGTGAGTTCATAACAATAAGGCTCCGGATAAACTACTGCCTCCAAAAAGAAAACCTTTTCTTCCCCTTCCTCCTCTGTTATCTGAGCAATCCGATACCTCATTCCCTCACTGCTTCCGGTGTATGCTTCTTTTTTAAAAAAGTTAAGTGGCATCATATTACGTTTTTCTACCATTCTTCCAGCTCCTAACGGATTAGATTTTCTATCCGCAGATTTTTTTCCTTCGATAAATCAACAAATTTTTCTCCAACTCGCACCATAGGCTTAGACAGAGCCTTGGAATTAATCATAATAACCTCTCCCTTTTCTCCGTTTGATAAAATAACACCCGTTCCAATATAGGATTGTATGATTTTATTTAAAAAGGGCATAAGTACGTTTGGATCGTATTTTTGTATACCTTCCCGTTCAAAATTTTCAATTACCTCAAAGGGGCAGATTCCCTTACGGTAAACCCGGTCAGCCGTCATAGCATCATAGACATCAGCTACAGCTACAATTTTTGAATACTCATTTAGCTGTTCGATGCGAACCCCCAACGGATAACCGCTTCCATCACATCTTTCATGATGGCATAGGGCCGGCAATATTACCTGACTGTTCAGATTACTTCTTTTTAAAATCTCATATCCGAAAATAGTATGTCTTTTTACTATTTCATATTCTTTATCCGTAAGCTTTGCCGGCTTTTTTATAAGCTCCGGTGGAATCTTAAGCTTTCCTATATCGTGCAGCAGTCCAGCCATAGTAACCGCACGCATATCCTCCCTCGAATACCCCAGCCACTCTGCTATCGTATTACATAGCAAAGAAACATTAACAGAATGTGCATAGGTAAGATCATCATATTCTCTCATACAATGCAGCATATCAATGGTATGCAGTCCGTTTCTGCTCTTGGATAAAATACCATCAATACCAGACATCAGCTCCTCCTGCAGGACTGTCCCTTCCTCTTCTGCCGCATTCACCAAGCTTTGCATGGTTCCCTTCAGCGATTCTACCATTCCATCAAATTTTTCATTGAATTCTTTAAATTCCTTTGTATTTACAATCTTTTTCTGATATTCTGAGATTATTGGATTTTCTTCCTCCAGCTCCTGTTTTGGTGGCTCCTCTGTGTAAATTGTAATCCTCTTGATGGAATAGTTGGATAAAATTTCCAATCCCTTTTCTGACAGGACGGTATCCTTTGCCATAATCAGCTTATAATCCTCTGTACATATATCGGCAGCCAATATCATCCCTGCTTTTGCTTTTTCTACTCTGATTACCTGTGTTCCCAAATGCTTCTTCCTTTCTTTCTCCTTCGTCGTGCCAAATACCACGGCAAAGCCGTGCCAAATACTCCAAAATCATAGATTTTGTCGCTCGCCGGGCTTCGCCCTGCTCCGCACTTCTTCGGCTTACGCCGTGCTGCAAGCTCCAAAATCATAGATTTTGTCGCTCGCCGGGCTTCGCCCTG
>NZ_LNAM01000146.1:19665-47294 GCF_001461035.1 Acetivibrio ethanolgignens
TCATAGATTTTGTCGCTCGCCGGGCTTCGCCCTGCTCCGCACTTCTTCGGCTTACGCCGTGCTGCAAGCTCCAAAATCATAGATTTTGTCGCTCGCCGGGCTTCGCCCTGCTCCGCACTTCTTCGGCTTACGCCGTGCTGCAAACTCGAAAATCATAGATTTTCTCGTTCGCCGGGCTTCGCCCTGCTCCGCACTTCTTCGGCTTACGCCGTGCTGCAAGCTCCAAAATCATAGATTTTGTCGCTCGCCGGGCTTCGCCCTATAAAAATAGACAGTTGCAATCCCGTCTGCGAGCAGCCGGTTTGCTCCTGCCTATTTTTGCACGGCTCATGCTCTATACGCACATTATACATTAATTTGTGCTTTTAAGCCAAGCAAATCTTTATTTTTTTCTAAAATAGGGCTGATTTCCTGTTCGATGAATTCTTCTACCTGCTCTTTTGCACGGCCTGTGTAGAGCTCTGGATTCATGGATTCCTTTAACTGCTCCAGACTCATGTTGAAGGCCGGGTCAGCTGCTATCAGCTCTAACAGGTTGTTATCCAGACCCTTTTCCTTTACGTTACGTCCTGCTTCCATAGAAAGGGTACGGATTTTTTCATGCAGCTCCTGACGGTCGCCACCTGCCTTTACGGCGTCCATCATAATATTCTCCGTTGCCATAAACGGAAGCTCTGCCATCAGATGCTTTTCAATTACCTTTGGATAAACCACAAGGCCATCAACTACATTTAAATATAAGTCCAGAATACCATCAACAGCTAAAAATGCTTCCGGTACAGAAAGACGCTTATTCGCTGAATCATCCAGGGTCCGTTCAAACCACTGGGTAGCTGAAGTAATCGCCGGATTCATCACATCTGCCATTACATACCGGGAGAGTGACGCAATTCTTTCGCTCCGCATTGGATTTCTCTTATATGCCATGGCAGAAGAACCAATCTGGGTCTTTTCAAATGGCTCTTCAATTTCTTTTAAATGCTGCAAAAGTCTGATATCATTAGAGAACTTATGAGCACTGGCTGCAATGCCTGCCAGTACATTTAACACACGGGTATCCACTTTTCTGGAATAGGTCTGTCCAGATACAGGGAAGCTGTTTTCAAAGCCCATTTTTTCAGCAATTTTCTTATCCAGGGTTTTAATTTTCTCATGGTCACCTTCAAACAGCTCCAAAAAGCTTGCCTGAGTTCCTGTAGTTCCTTTAGAACCCAACAGCTTCATGTTGTCAAGAACATGTTCCAAATCTTCTAAATCCAGAGAAAGCTCTAAAAGCCAGAGGGAAGCTCTTTTGCCAACAGTCGTTGGCTGTGCCGGCTGGAAATGGGTAAAGGCCAAAGTTGGAAAATTTCTATATTCCATGGCAAAGGCTGTCAGCTCATTCATGACATTTAATAGCTTTTTCTTAATCAGCCTAAGTCCTTCTGTCATAACAATGATGTCCGTATTGTCACCTACATAGCAGGAGGTTGCTCCAAGATGGATGATTCCCTTTGCCTTCGGACACTGAACACCATAAGCATACACATGGGACATAACGTCATGGCGTACTACTGCTTCCCGTTCCTTTGCCACCTCGTAATTAATATCATTCTTATGGGTCTTAAGCTCTTTAATCTGCTCCTCCGTAATCGGAAGTCCCAGCTCCTTTTCTGCTTCTGCCAGAGCAATCCAGAGTCTTCTCCAGGTACGGAACTTCATATCCGGTGAAAAAATGTACTGCATTTCCTTGCTGGCATACCGTTCTGACAACGGGCTTACATATCTGTCATTACTCATATCGAATTCCTCCTATTTTTCAAAATCACCACGAATGTCTTCAGCTGGCGGCTCTACCGGATAGTTACCGGAAAAGCAGGCATCACAATAATTCCTGTCGCCACATACCAGCTCATGAAGCCGTTCTCCATCCAAAAAGCCTAAGGAATCTGCTCCCAGCCTTTGGCAGATTTCATCAAGAGTATAATTGCAGGCAATCAGCTGATCGCAGGACGGAACATCGGTTCCAAAATAGCATGGATATAAAAATGGTGGCGAACTGATGCGGACATGTACCTCCTTCGCACCGGCATTCTTTAACATCCGCACGATTTTTTCACTGGTAGTGCCTCTTACAATGGAATCATCCACCATAACCACACGTTTTCCCTTTACGACCTCCTTTAAAACATTCAGCTTTATTTTTACTGCAGATTCCCGCACTGACTGTTTTGGCTTAATAAAGGTGCGTCCGACATAACTGTTCTTTACAAAAGCAGCTCCGTAAGGAATCCCTGTCTCCTGGGCAAATCCCATCGCTGCTACATTACCAGAATCCGGTACCCCTACTACAATGTCAGCTTCAACCGGATGCTGCTGGGCAAGAATACGCCCTGCCATAATCCGGGAATTATATACGCTGACACTATCCACATAGCTGTCCGGTCTGGCAAAATAGATATATTCAAAAATACATTTTGCTGCCTTTTCCTGGCACATCGTTGTATCAGAATGAATACCGTTTCTATCAATGGTTATGACCTCTCCTGGAAGCACATCGCGGATAAATTCTGCATCAATGGCATCCAATGCACAGGTCTCAGAAGCAAGAACATAACGGTTATCCCGTTTTCCAATGCACAATGGACGAAAGCCAAAGGGATCTCTTGCACCAATCAGCTTTCTTGGGCTCATAATAACAAGGGAATAGGCACCCTTAAGCTTTTTCATCGCATTTCTCACTGCTATCTCTACTGCATCTGCTTTTAAACGCTCTCTTGCAATCAGATACGCAATTACCTCAGAGTCAATCGTTGTCTGAAAAATCGCTCCTGTATAGGAAAGCTCCTCCCGGAGCTCCATGGCATTTACCAGATTGCCATTGTGGGCCAGTCCCAAAGTTCCCTTTACATAATTTAAAACCAGCGGCTGCGTATTTTCCGCACAGCTGGCACCGGCAGTAGAATAACGCACATGGCCGACACCAATATTTCCAACCAGACCATCTAGCTTTTCTTCATTAATAACCTCATTTACGAGGCCCATACCCTTGCAGGATACTACCTTTCCTTTGGGTCCTTCCGTATCACTAACCGCGATACCACAGCTTTCCTGTCCCCGGTGCTGCAAAGCAAATAATCCGTAATAAATAGAAGAAGCCACGTCCTGATGATCTAAGTCATACGCACCAAAGACGCCGCATTCCTCATGTAGTTCTCCTTCTATCATTTCACTGATATTTCTGTTCATTCCATGCCTTCCTTCCGAAAACAACAGTGTCCAGAAGCTTCTCCACGGGAGCCTCCGGACACCGTCTGTGCTGCTTAATTTATTTTACAAGTCCTATTCTTTTTGAAACCTCAATATAAGCATCCTCCACGCCGCCCAGATCTCTACGGAAACGGTCCTTATCCAGCTTTTCATGAGTCTTAATATCCCAGAAACGGCAAGTATCCGGTGAAATCTCATCTGCCAGAATAACCTGTCCTTTATAGCGGCCAAATTCAACCTTAAAGTCAATTAACTCAATACCACATTCAGCAAAGAACTTCTTTAAGAAATCATTCACCTTAAATACAAGCTCTGTAATCCGGTCAATTTCTTCTCTGGTAGCTGCTCCAATCGCAATTGCATAATAATCATTAATCATTGGATCCCCCAGGTCATCATTCTTGTAGCTGAATTCCAGAGTAGGTGCTAAAAGCTTTGTTCCCTCTTCAATACCAAGCTTCCTGGAAAAGCTTCCTGCTGCTGTATTTCTTACAATTACTTCTAAAGGCACAATTTCTACTTTCTTAACTGCCGTCTCGCGGTCACTTAATTCTTCCACAAAATGGGTAGGAACACCTTCCTTTTCCAGCATCTGGAATAAGTAGTTGGTCATACGATTGTTGATGACACCCTTGCCTGCAATCCTTCCTTTTTTTACTCCATTGAATGCAGTTGCATCATCCTTATAATCTACAATCAGAACATCCTCAACATCGGTTTTATATACTTTCTTTGCTTTTCCTTCATAAAGTAATTCTAATTTTTCCACAGTGAACACCTGTCCCTTTCTTTTGATTTACACTTTTCATTATAATCAACGTTCGGGGTTTGGCAATAGGTTTACTTATTAATTTTTCTAATTCGATTAATAACTAATCCGCAATCAGGTCTGTATCCATTGGAATCAGGCCTCGTTTTACTTTGGTGCGGATAACCCGGGTTACACTTTCGTTAATTCTCTCTTCTCTGATTTTTCCTTCATTTACAGCCTCTAAAACAGCATTATATGCCTCATCTAAATCTACCGGCATCAGCACTACATCCATACCTGCCTTGATAGCCCTTACTGCTGCCTCTCCCGGCTCATAAACCTCAGTAATGGCTCCCATATCCATGGCATCCGTAATCGCAATACCGTCAAAGCCCATCTCCTGTCTTAATATCTGTTCAATAATCAGAGAAGACATAGAGGCAGGCTCCACCGTACCAGTTACACGACTGATAGATAAATGAGTTACCATAACGCAGTCTGCACCTGCTTTAATTCCGGCATTAAACGGGAGAAATTCTACACTTCTAAGACGGTTTAAATCATTTTCCACATTCACCGGGCCCTGATGGGAATCACCGCTGGCATCTCCATGTCCCGGGAAATGCTTTAAGGTCGCACTGATATTCTGCTCCTGCATTCCCTTTACCACCTGCTCCACTAAGGCTGCCACCCTCTTAGGGTCATCACCAAAGGAGCGATTCCCGATTTCCGTATTGAAGCTATTGGTTTTTACATCAGCTACCGGAGCAAAATTAAGATTAAAGCCTAGCTCCTTGATTTCACTGCCAATGGTTACACCCATGTTATATACATATTCTTCGTCCTTTATTTCTCCGATGGCATCCATGGTCGGAAATTTCGTTGTCCGCATATTCGTATTGTTAGCAATTCTCGCAACACTTCCGCCTTCCTCATCTACGGAAATAAACAGCGGTATCCCCGTATTTTCCTGGAGGTCAGCTATCAGCTTTTTCGTCTGCTCCCGGTCTGTCATATTTCTTGCAAAGAAAATAACGCCGCCCGGCTTATAAAGATTTAGCGTGTCTGCCATTTCTTCCGTAAATTTCTGATGCTCATAATAGCTTCCCTTGCTTGTATCCAGAAGCTCCAGATTTACAATAAACAGCTGACCTATCTTTTCCCGCAGTGTCATGCCGCCTACAATATCCTTTGCCATACCATCGATCACAACATCCGTAAGCCTTTCGGGCGCAGCCGTCGGCGTTGCTTCTGTACTCTTTGCCGGCTCCTTCTGACATCCACTAAGTAAAAGACTCACTGCCAGAACGCCTCCCAGCACTCTCCACATTTTTTTCATTGTATTTCCCCTTAAACAATTTTTCTAAGCCACAGCTTCTTCCTGTAACGAATGAAGCCAAGTATCAGCTTGTATACCTCTTCTGCCATTACCATAGCATAAACAATATAGATTGGCAACTGTAAAACCATTCCACCTAAAAATGCCAGAGGAATACCAATAAGCCATACTCCGGTAGTATCTAAAAATAAAGCTGCCTTAGTATCTCCACCACTTCTTAAAATTCCAACAATATTGACATAGTTGAAATTTTTTGCTGGAATATAAAGGGTAAACACTGTAAAACAGCCTCTGACGAAGCCTGCTACTTCCTCAGATACAGCGAACATACCAAGCATCAATTCTCTGGAGCCAGTACAGATTCCCATTGCGGCCAGTGATAGTATAAACTGAAGCAGAATAAAATTTTTACCATATTCATCCGCCCGCTTTAAATCACCGGCACCCAGAATATTTCCCAGAATTACAGCCGTTGCCGCACTTAAGCCCTGGAATACTACCTGGTATACCTGCTCTACTGACTGACAGATAGTAATAGCTGCTACTGCCCCATCTCCCATTCTTCCATAAACCAGGGAATAGATGGTAACTCCCAGCCCCCACATAAACTCATTGGCAATAACGGGAGCTGCCGTAGCAAAAAACTTCTTTACAAAATGTCCTGATAAGGAAAGCATCTCCCGGAATTTTGCTGCAGCTGGACTTTTCTTAAGATAAATTACAAAAATCAAGCTAATACATTCCATCACACGGGCCATCAGAGTTGCTAAAGCTGCTCCTGCCACTCCCAGCTGTGGTAATCCCAGCCTACCGAAAATCAGTCCATAGTTCAAAATGACATTAGCCACGATAGATACCATACTGATTATCACTGGAGCCATAACCTGGTTTGCTGCCCGCAAAATAGCAATATACCCCTGGGTAACTGCTGTAAAGGGATAGCTGATACAAACAATAACCAGGTAGGTGCAGCCAATGGCTATCGCCTCTGTACCCGGTGTAAATATCCGCATCACCATATCCGGTATAAAAATTGCCGGCACCATAAATAACAGTGCACCTGTTACTCCCAGCAAAAGCGTCATTCCAAGAACACGGTGCAGGTTGGAAATATCATCCTCACCATAGTACTGTGCTGCCAGAATACCGGCACCACTGCAAATACCAAACATTAAAAGAGAAAACACAAAAAACACCTTATTTGCCAGTCCTACTGCTGCAATCGTACTTTCTCCCAGCTGTCCAATCATCAGCGTATCTACCATATTTAACACATTATTCAGCAACGCCTGTACCGTTACCGGTAATGCAATAGAAAGGGTTTTCCGCATAAATGCTTTATCTGTAAGCATTATCCTTGCACGCCCCAGGATATTCACTACTTTTCACTCCTCTTCTCCTCAATATAATCAAACACATCTATCTTCAGCTCTGCCCATTTATCTTCGTGCTTTACATAATATCTTGGACAGTCCTTACCAGTCACATCATAGTGCCGGATAATATTCTCCTCCTTTAAATTGTATTCTCCGCACAGCCAGGCTAAAAGCTCTACTAAGGAACGATAGGTCGCCTTTGTAAACTTACCACTTTCATCCTTATGGCAGCATTCTATCGAAATCGTGTCCAAATTCCGCTTATTTGATGCATAGGCAATCTCATCCAAAGGAATGCACTGGACAATCGTCCCATCCAACCCGATAATAAAATGGCTGCTCACCTTTGTCCTATGGCTGTCCTTTAAGCCTTCAAAATAATTACGATTTGCCTCGGCATCCGTCCCAGGATTTGCCGTATAATGGACTACGATTCCATTTACTTCTTTTAATGCTGCCTGTGGCCTTGAATATTCATTTGGGGTTAGAAAAAGCTCTGTAATCTCAGGCTTTTCAATCAGATAGGTCTTGCGAAGCACAGGAGAGACTCCCGGCTCATTTTTACCTAAAAGCCTTCCCAAGAGCAGACAGACGCAACTAAGCACTGCTATCCCGCTAAGGACAACAGTGCCTAATATTGTAATCTGTCTGATTCGCTTTCTTCGAAGCCATTGCTTTTTTGTCAGTCGTTTTTTCATTCCAGATTCATCTCTTACTCATCTACGCTGTAGTTTGGTGCTTCCTTTGTAATATGAATATCGTGTGGATGACTTTCCTTTAAGGAAGCAGCGGAAATCTTTACAAAACGTCCATTCTGCTTTAAATCCTCAATCGTACTGGTTCCACAGTAGCCCATACCGGAACGTAAGCCGCCCATCAGCTGGAATACTACATCTTCTACCGTACCCTTATATGCCACACGGCCTTCTACACCCTCTGGTACCAGTTTCTTAGCATCTGCCTGGAAATAACGATCCTTACTTCCATTCTCCATCGCTGCAATAGAACCCATACCACGATATACCTTATATTTTCTTCCCTGGAACAATTCAAAGGTTCCCGGACTTTCATCACAACCAGCAAAAATGCTTCCCATCATACATACATTAGCACCTGCTGCGATTGCCTTTGTCATATCTCCAGAATACTTAATACCACCATCAGCAATAATCGGCACTCCATATTCCTTTGCTACCTTGTAGCAGTCCATAACTGCAGTAATCTGTGGCACACCGATACCTGCAACAACACGGGTTGTACAGATAGAACCAGGTCCAATACCCACCTTAACAGCATCTGCACCTGCTTCAATCAAATCGCGGGTAGCCTCACCCGTTGCAACATTACCTGCTATTACCGGTAATTCAGGATATTTTTCCTTAATCATCTTGACACAACGGATTACATTGGCAGAATGTCCATGGGCAGAATCCAGTACAACAACGTCTACCTTTGCATTTACCAAAGCTTCTACACGTTCCAGCACATTAGCTGTAATACCGATAGCTGCACCGCATAACAGACGTCCCTGGGCATCCTTAGCAGAAAGTGGATACTTAATCTGCTTTTCAATATCCTTAATTGTAATCAGACCCTTTAAATTAAAGTCCTTGTCCACAATCGGAAGCTTTTCCTTTCTGGCCTTGGCAAGAATTTTCTTTGCTTCCTCCAGAGTAATACCCTCCTGTGCAGTAATCAAGTTCTCAGAGGTCATAGATTCCTTAATCTTCTTAGAAAAGTCAGGCTCAAACTTTAAATCACGGTTAGTAATAATACCTACCAGCTTCTTGCCTTCTGTAATAGGAACACCGGAAATTCTGAACTTTGCCATCAGATTATTTGCATCCTCTAAGGTATGCTCTGGTGAAAGGAAGAATGGGTCTGTAATAACGCCATTTTCAGAACGCTTTACCTTGTCTACCTCTTCTGCCTGTGCCTCAATAGACATGTTTTTGTGGATGATACCGATACCACCCTGTCTTGCCATGGCAATTGCCATTCTGTGCTCTGTTACGGTATCCATTCCTGCACTCATCATAGGGATGTTCAGTTTAATTGTTTTTGTCAAATAAGTGGTTAAGTCTACCTGATTTGGAATAACCTCTGAATAAGCTGGAACCAGCAGAACGTCATCAAAGGTAATACCTTCACCGATAATTGTTCCCATTTTTTTCTTCCTTTCTAAGCTTTTGTTCTAGGTTATAAAACAAATTGTATTTAGTTAAGAAGTATAACGAATATTTTCAGGAATGTCAACACCGCTGACCCCAGATTTTTATTTTTTCAATTAAAAATCTATTTTTCTCTTATCTGTACCTTCCGTGGAGCCTTTGTCTGCATTGACTGGAGCATCCGCTCTGATGGTTCAAAATAGACCTTCGTCTTCTGTTCCTTTACCATACATAGCATAACATATCTTTTATGCTGTGCATTTCGGGAGGAAAAATCTATGGTTTTTGCATCATGCCACCCCTGGGCTGTATGGGATTCCTCTGGAGCAATTGCCTCTACCTGACCAAAATCCACCTGAAGAAGCGTTTTTCTCCGGGCTCCTCCCATAATTTTATCAAAATCCACCTGCCCATCACAGAAAATATACTCATATTCGTATTTGAAATTAGGAAACCAATAAATAATTACAGCGAAAACAGCGACTGCCGCTATCTTAATCAGAAAATTAGTCGCCAAAAATACAGCAACGAAGACCGCTACCACACCAAGCAAAGAAAGTCCCGCTTGGATTGCCAAATCCTGTCCACTCAGCTTTGGCTTACATCCTGCCTCTGCATATAACTGCTGTTCCATAAAAATCCTCCTTGTAAACGTATTCTATCTGTATTATAACCACTTTCTTCCTTTTTTTCAATCACTAAGCACTGCCTGTTAAAATTTTGGGTTATTGCATAAAAATAATTTAATATTGTAATTTCTTTTATGCAACAGACAGGTTCTGTAAAGTTTTGCTTGCGATAGCTCGCTCCTTCTCAACTTCTCCTAAGATGTTCTATATAAAATCTCAGGAGAGCCTTCGATTTTAAGAACATCTAAGGAGCGATTTTCGAACTCGCTTCCGCAATATCGCAAGCAAAATCTTTACAGAACCTGTCTGGTATCAAAGAACTTACATTTACTAAAAGCTTTCTATGTAAAAACCAAAATTTTATTATTCCACATAAAAATCCAGCCTGGGAAACTCTAATTATTAATTGATAGACTTTACCAGGCTAAAACTTTATTTAAAATACTAAAAATTTTGATTTATCACGGAAATATGTTTGCAAGGAAAGAAAGTAAAGCTTGCAGTAAACAAAAGAGAGATTTCTATAAAGATTTTATGTTTGATATTGCGAAAGCGAGTCTGAAAATCCAGAGCTTAGATATTCTCGTAATCGAAGGCATTCCTGAGATTACGTTAGAATATCTTAGCTCTTAGTTGAAGAGGAGCGAGCTATCAAACATAAAACTTTATAGAAAATCTCTCTATTATTTATTACTTACTTTATTTTTCTTTTTAAAACATATTACTGGGGTAAATCAAAATTTACATCATACCCATTCCAGGGCCGCCTGCTGGCATTGCTGGAGCTTCTTCTTTGATATTTGCTACAACAGATTCTGTAGTCAGTAAGGTAGAAGCTACGCTGTTTGCGTTCTGCAGAGCACTTCTTGTAACCTTTGCAGGGTCAAGGATACCTGCAGCTACCATATCTACATACTCCTCGGTCAATGCATTGAAGCCAACGCCCGGATTAGCCTCTCTTACCTTGCTTACGATAACACTGCCCTCCAGACCAGCATTTGCTGCAATAGTAAACAGTGGGTATTCCAGTGCCTTCAGGATAATAGAAGCACCTGTCTTCTCATCACCCTCCAGACCTGCAACCAGCTTTGCAACCTCTTTAGAAGCGTGGATGTAAGCAGAACCACCTCCTGCGATAATACCCTCTTCTACAGCAGCTCTTGTTGCAGCTAACGCATCCTCCATTCGGAGCTTATGCTCCTGCATCTCTGTCTCAGTAGCAGCACCTACACGGATAACAGCTACACCGCCTGCCAGCTTAGCAAGTCTTTCCTGTAATTTTTCTTTATCAAAGTCAGAGGTACTTTCTTCAATCTGCTTTTTAATAGAAACAATTCTTCCCTCAATAGCAGCACTGTCACCTTCGCCATCTACAATGATGGTATTTTCTTTCTGAACCTTAACAGATTTTGCACGTCCTAACTGATCTAAGGTAGTTTCCTTTAAATCAAGGCCAAGCTCATCTGTAATTACCTGTCCACCTGTTAAGATTGCAATATCCTCTAGCATTGCCTTTCTCCTGTCACCATAGCCAGGAGCCTTAACAGCAACAACAGTGAAGGTTCCACGCAGCTTGTTAAGTACCAGGGTAGTCAGAGCCTCGCCCTCAACATCCTCAGCAATAATAAGAAGCTTAGCACCTGTCTGTACTACCTGCTCTAACAGCGGAAGAATCTCCTGGATATTGGAAATCTTCTTGTCCGTAATCAAGATGTATGGATTTTCCAGATTTGCTTCCATCTTATCCATATCCGTACACATATAAGCGGAAAGATATCCACGGTCAAACTGCATACCTTCTACTAAGTCCAGCTCCGTCTGCATAGTCTTGGACTCCTCAATGGTAATAACACCGTCATTGGAAACCTTTTCCATAGCATCAGCTACCATCTCACCAACAGTCTCATCACCAGCAGAAATAGCTGCAACCTTTGCAATCTGCTCTTTTCCTGTAACCTTAGAGCTCATGCTGCGGATAGCATCTACAGCACACTCGGTAGCCTTCTTCATACCTTTTCTTAAAATAATCGGGTTAGCACCTGCTGCCAGGTTTTTCATACCCTCATGAATCATAGCCTGTGCTAAAACAGTAGCAGTTGTTGTACCATCGCCGGCTACATCATTTGTTTTAGTAGCAACCTCTTTTACCAGCTGGGCCCCCATATTTTCAAAAGCATCCTCCAGCTCAATTTCCTTTGCAATAGTAACACCATCATTTGTAATTAATGGAGCTCCAAAGGACTTATCAAGAACTACATTTCTTCCCTTTGGTCCTAAGGTTACCTTTACTGTATCTGCTAATTTATTTACACCAGCCTCTAAAGCTGTTCTTGCCTCTGCTCCGTATTTGATTTCCTTTGCCATAATTTCATTCCTCCAATTTCAATATTAGTCTTCTACAATAGCAACGATATCATTCTGCTTTACTACGATATAGGTCTCATCCTCTAATTTTACTTCTGTTCCTGCATATTTAGAATAAATTACCTTATCGCCAACCCTAACCTGCATGGTAACCTCTTTTCCGTCTACTACCCCGCCAGGACCAACGGCAATAATCTCAGCCTGCTGTGGCTTCTCCTTTGCCTGACCTGGTAATACAATACCGGACTTGGTAGTTTCCTCTGCCTCTAATTGCTTTAATACAACCTTATCTCCCAATGGTACTAACTTCATGACAATTCCTCCTTAATTTTTCTTTTTTCTATATATTTCATGGTTATTAGCACTCGCTCTCCTTGAGTGCTAACCGATAAGCATATATTAGTTAATTTGCTTTATAAAATCAAATTCTGGATTCCCTCTATTTTCCTCCTTTTTCTAATTAATCTTTTATTATCTCTATTTTTCTCTTGTTTTCTCACTTTTATGATTTTTATGCTGCTATTTCCTCTTTTTTACTCTTCATCTTTACTCTTCATCATAGCGGATTACCTCTTCTGTATATTTTCTTCCCATATCATGCCGGATTTTCCTGTTTTTCACAGTTTCAAAAATAATAGAGAAGTCATAATCCTCTGGATATAACTCTGCGGCTGCTACATGAAGCTTTACTCTCTTATGGTTAATCCATATTTTTTTATCTGGTAATTGTACTCTCAAAACGCCCTTTTCATTCATCGGTTCACATACAATCCCAATTTTTTTGTCCGGATACACCATAACACTGTCTCCCCGCCTATAGTTTGTGATAAGCTCCGTACTTTTCTTTTGTTTCTTCATTTTGGAAATCTTATGAGTATTCCTTTTTCCTATAATAATATCCTTTTCCTGAAACTGATAATTCTCAACCGCCCCCTCTCCATAGGCTGCTTTTATTGCTGTTTTTAGCATTTCATTTGGCATCCCCAACCTGTCTGCTATATAAAAGGCACAGCTTTCACCGGCTTCGCCAATCACCACTTGGTAGGTTGGCCTTAAGGTTTCTTTATCAAAGTTCATCCTTGCATTTATAATGTCCTTTGCCTTATCCGCATATTCCTTCACCTCCGGATAATGTGTCGTTACAAGAAAAATTGCGCCACTCTTCCGAAGCTCCTCCAGAATTGCTATCGCAATGCCCATGCCCTCTGTCGGGTCTGTTCCAGAGCCAAGTTCATCCATAATTACAAAGCTGTCCTTATTTACTTCCCCCAATACTTCCAGGACATTTTTAATATGTGCAGAAAAGGTAGACAGGTTCTCCGCAATATTCTGTCCATCTCCAATGTCACAAAGATAGGAATTATTCATACAAATATCTGCTTCCTTACAGGTAACATGCAATCCGCATTGTGCCATCATGCAATTAAGCATAACCGTCTTTATCGCCACAGTCTTTCCACCCGTATTAGGGCCCGTTATTATAATTCCACGAACCTTTTCTCCTATTTCAAATTGTAAAGGCACATTTACCGTTTTCTCCATTAATGGATGTCTGGCATCCTTTAATACAAGCCTGCGTTCTGTGTTAATGGATGGTTCTACCGCATCCAAATCAATGCTTAGCTTTCCCTTTGATAATATGAAATCTAATTTTTCAATCATCAAAATGCTTTCATTTAGTACAGCTGCCGATGCTGCAACCATTGCAGTTAATGTATATAAAATACGGTATACCTCATTTTCCTCACGGATCTTAAGCTGCTGCAATTCTTCATAATGCCTTGAAATACTCGTTGGCTCAATAAATAAAGTACTTCCGGTAGCAGACTTGTCAATAACACTTCCTGCTATTTTAAGCTTATACTCCTTCTTCACAGGAACACAAAGCCTTCCATTCCGGTAAGTGCAATAATTGTCTGCCATATAAGCCTTATTGGAACGCATCATCTGTTCCGCTCTCTGCTTCATCTGCTCCTCGCATTTAATCATCTGGCTTCTTATCTGTCCAAGCTCCTTTGATGCATAGTCATCTACCCCATCACCTCGTATTTGCCTGCAAATCTCTTCTCGAAGTTCTTCCCCTGTTTCCAGATTTTCTTCATAGTATGCCAGAGGATTATCATAGAACTTTCCTCTTCCCAGGTAGTCCTTCAGACGCCTGATTGCAACCAAAACCATTTCTACCCGCTCTAGCTGATATGGAGTAAGGCAATCTCCCTTTTGGGCCATTATCAAAATATCCTTTACTTCAGCAACATTCTGCAAAGGCGGGTTCCCCAGTTTTTCAATCAGCTTTCTGCTGTTCGTTGTATCTCTCAGCTGTTTTCTCACTTCTCCTTCTGATAGATAAAAGGATACCTCCTTTATTTTATCCTTTGCCCTTTCTGTAACTGCAAGTTCCATCCACAGTTCTTTTATTTTATCAAATTCTATCTGCTTTTCTATATTCATTATTTCATTCTCCTTTTTTTTAACAGAAAAAAGCATGACCATACACAGCCATGCTTTTTTCATTTCCAGAATTATAGATTCACATAACATTAAGCACAATTGTAAGGCGAAAATGCCAGCAGCTTCTGCCGCCGACAAATGGGCAGACTTCTAGCGTAAAACTAAAAATCACCCCTGCAATATTTACTTTGCAATTTTCTCCATTACAATCACAATTAACATCCAAATTTCTCCTGAAAGCCACTTAATAAAATTATTCTATCTCCTGACAATCCTCCCGTATCAGTTCCTTCAGCTCTCTTGCCTTATTTTTGATACGTTCATTTGCGTCTCTGGCAGTAATTACCTTAGAAATCCAACGAAGAGCTTCATCATACCTGCCACTTCTTCTGGCAAGGTCTGCCACCAGATAGGTGGAGGTCAGCTCATCCATGCCACAGATAGGAAAATTTTCCTTCATAAATGCCTGGGTAAAGCCATCATAGGCATTTAAAATAAGCTCATCTTCTTCTGACTTCAGTTCCTTCATCACCTTATCATAATCAGGTGTTTCTTTTGGAAGAGTCTCTGCCTTTCCACGAAGAATCCAGGCTAGCTTAAGACAGGTATATGCCCGTTCACTAGTCTTTCCCTTTTTAACAATGGTATTTACCAAAGCTAGTTTATGCCTTGCGATTGCATCATCATAGGTATAAGCAGCTCCTGTTTCTTCTAAGCCCTTAAAATTGCCACTGATGTTTTCCTTAATCAGCTTTCTCTGGACAGATGCCAGATAATTAAAGAATCGGTTCAAAGCTGCATAGCCACAATTCGGGCAGACAATAGCATCATATTTCAATGCATCCACCAACTGGTACTTTGGTCTAAGGTCTGTGTCCGCAGACTCCAGCTTTACCTTTCCGGTCCGTACTGTTTTTACTTTAAATTCCTTATCACAGCAAGGGCAGATATAGGATTTCTCAAAAAGGATATCTGCTTCTGTTATCTTTGGCTTTTCTGCCTGCTTTACATCACCGTTTTTTTCAGTCTTTGCCCTTTCATCTTCATAAACATCAATATTTTTTAGCTTTCCTAATCCAAAATTCTCTAATCCTGAGAAGATACCCATTCTCTTTTCCTCCTTATTTATGCTGGTTTATAGGAGCTCTTCTGCGATACAATCCGGTTAAATACTAAATGCTCATCTGTTGCATCCTTCGCATCAACACAGAAATAACCATGGCGAAGGAACTGGAAGCTGTTGTAAGCCTTTGCTCCTGCTACCGATGGCTCAATATAGCATTTTTCCAGTACGGTCAAAGAGTTCGGATTCAAGTTAAGGCTGCCATCCTCATTATAGACTCCCTTTTCTTCATCTACGATATTCTCATACAGACGTACCTCTGCCTCAACTGCTGTTGCTGCATTTACCCAGTGAATTGTACCCTTTACCTTTCTTCCGGTAAAGCCGGAGCCGCTTCTTGTCTCCGGATCATAGGTACAGTGAACCTCTGTCACCTTGCCATTCTCATCTGTTACATAATCCTGACAGGTAACAAAATAAGCATTCATCAGACGCACTTCATTGCCTGGATACAAACGGAAATATTTTCTAGGAGGCTCAATCATAAAATCAGCCCGGTCGATATACAGCTCCCTGCTAAATGGAACCTTCCGCATACCCAGCTCTTCATTTTCCTGATTGTTTGGAACCTCCATATATTCTGTCTGTCCCTCCGGATAATTGGTAATAATCAGCTTAATCGGGTCTAAAACAGCCATCAGACGGTTCTTTTTCAGCTTCAAATCCTCACGGATACAATACTCAAGCATCGCATAATCTACAGAGCTATTACTCTTAGATACACCTACCAGCTCCATAAACATCTTGATGGATTCCGGTGTAAAGCCGCGTCTTCTAAGAGCAGCAATTGATACCAGCCGTGGATCATCCCAGCCATCTACAATACCTTCCTCCACCAGCTTCTTAATATATCTCTTTCCTGTAATAACATTGGTCAGATACAGCTTTGCAAACTCAATCTGCTTCGGCGTCCCTTCGGCATTTTCCTTATAGCCAAGCTCAATCAGTACCCAGTCATATAAAGGACGGTGATCCTCAAATTCCAGTGTACAGATAGAATGGGTAATTCCCTCAATAGCATCCTCAATCGGATGTGCAAAATCATACATAGGATATACACACCACTTGTCACCGGTATTGTGATGATTCATATGTGCCACACGATAAATGACCGGATCACGCATATTAATATTGGGAGATGCCATGTCAATCTTTGCACGAAGCACCTTGCTTCCATCTGCAAACTCCCCATTTTTCATCCGGGTAAATAAATCCAGATTTTCCTCAACAGAACGGTTTCTATATGGGCTGTCCTTACCTGGCTCTGTCAGAGTACCACGATATTCGCGAATCTCCTCTGCTGATAAATCACAGACATAAGCCTTTCCCTTTTTAATCAGCTTAACTGCAGCCTCATACATCTCATCAAAATAATTAGAAGCATAGAAAATCCTATTTTCAAAGACTCCACCAATCCATTCTACATCTGCCTTAATGGAATCCACAAATTCAGTCTTTTCCTTGGTTGGGTTCGTATCATCAAAACGTAAATTAAACTGTCCGTCATACTTCTGTGCCAGTCCTGAATTCAGAAGTATGGACTTAGCATGTCCGATATGAAGATACCCATTTGGTTCTGGAGGGAACCGGGTAATTATCTTTTTGCATCTGCCTTCCTCAAGATCCTTTTCAATAATCTGTTCAATAAAATTTTTTGAGACAACTTCCTTTTCTTCTCCTTGTCCCTTTTCCATCGTGATGTCCTCCATCGTGATGTCCTCCTTAAATCCACTTAGTCTTTTACTATCATACCATATTTTACTTGTTTGTAAAAGGGAAAATTGAACCTCTCATGGCTAAAGCCACAAGATTCTTGGGAACTCCTTTCTACTGAAAAGATATTTCCCCAGCTAACCCGATAGTTCCTACCGTTATTGTTATCCTTTGCACACGGAACATATGAAAAATGTTTCTTTATTCTGTTCATATACTTCAATTCGTTTTGCAAGATATTTATTATATACAAACCTGCAACATCCAAAGGTCTTAGCGATTATTTCTTTTTGCTTCTTAATGTCTATACTTAACACACCAAACTATATGATATTGTATTGAATATACATACCCACGTCCATGAGTAACTTCCATATGTTACCTCATAATTATAATAACATATAATCCGGTGTTTTCAAATATTTTTGTTTAACATATGTGTATCAATTCATGGGAGTGTCGCAAAATAACTAAAATCTAGTATTCGTGGCTCAGCAGTCTGACAGATTCATCTTCAGGAATCAAATAGCCTCTCCTTTATAAATCTGTCCAGATAATATAATGCAAACCACTGGCTTGACTGATTGCCAAGTAAAATGGAATCTGATTCCTTCGTCTTAATGCATATCCGATAAAAATTAACTCCGGCATACTGGATTATTCTCCATAGAATATATCTTCGGGCGTTAAGACCATGCGGGCTGAACAGCGTTTTCGTTGTTGACATTGTTGTTGATATAATCGCCCGGATTAGCGAGCAGCGCATTGTTACTATTATTATCTTTCATCTACTTCCTGGCGATTATTGCAAACATATATCTCATTTGCCATAATAAGTTTTTCTATTATGGTAAGGGAATAATTTTGAAAACGGCTTACCAGTGTAAATCGAAATTTCCCTGTTTATTCAAATCAAATCACCACCTTTGTTAAACAGAAAAAAGCACCAATAAATACATACATCTTATCCATATACATATTTATTGATGCTTTTATCCGTTTCCTTTTATGAACAGTCGAAAAAAAGGCGCAGTCAGAGTGCTGTGCTGTTAAAAGCATTTCATAATCTGACACACCTGTCAACCTCCCGTTAAACATAATTTAGTTAATTATACCAAAAAAATCAGAAAATGTCATCTGTTTTTTCGTGATTAGCAAAGTATCTAATACAACACATCCTGCAAAACACCTTTTTCAAGTCCACTAACTGCAAGTCTGGATAATGCACTATAACCTTCACAAAAAGCAATAAATGCAACTACGATTTCTACTAATACTTCAAATGTAAAGATGTAACATCGTAGGTTTTCCTGCTGTTCCTGCAGGATCATCAGCATTTCTTCCAGTAGCGGAAGCTGTAATTCCAGTCATTGGCTAGTACGGTAATCCGTTTCCACATTTTTTCATTACACCTTCCTACCTTTTGTAAGCTGGCAGCCTGGTCTATCAAAGGAATACTCTCCCCATTTTCATCCAGTGCGTAAGCTTTCTTTTCCTTTGGTGCCCATGTGCATCTTCCTTTTCTGAAATTCGTTCCTCAATCCTTCTTTGTGATTTCGCCATAACTGTTTCCTCCTTCTAAACTGCATATTTCTATGTTGTCTTACGTTGCAACCGCTTCTGATACATCCGTAACTGTAAGCAGGTGCAAAATCTTATCCTCTAAGGTGTCTGTGGTATTTTCTGCAAAATGAACCGTCACCTTAAAAGTGGTATTTCCAATCCTTTTTGTAAAAGTAGACTGGCACTTTTCTGTAATGACAATCCATTTTTTGATTCTGTCGATTGGCTAGAAACAGAAGCGGATTTCGTAGAGAAGAAAAATTTCATACAGGCATTATTGGCAGAAGATGCTGCTATGGAAGAAAGTTTCCCATTTGCAGAAGAAGAAATCCAAGAAGCACCCCCGGAACTTACAGAACGTACACTATTAAAAAGAGACCTTCGCAAAGCTGCGATTGCCCGCATAGAAGACGCTGCAAGAACAGAGGAAGATTTTAGAGAAGTTGTAAAAGCGTGGGTCCGCCATAATCACAGCACGACTATGCAGGAGCGACGATTTATAGAAGGTCATTGCAAGGATTTGTGTTCGGTGATATGATTTATCTGTCATAGAAAGGTATCCTGTTATGATTATAGAGAAACTGCGGACGGCGTACTATATGTATATAAGAGCAGAGCAAAGAAGGACGAGGAATAAGATTGGAGGTACACTATGAAAATAAATGCAAATGGAACAGTGATAGCATATTATACAGATGAAGAAAGTCGCAGTGATTATATAAGTCTGACCGACATCGCACGAAAGAAAAACCCTTTAGAGCCTAAGGTTGTCGTAGCAAACTGGATGCGTTCACGCACCACTATTGAATATTTAGGATTATGGGAGCAATTAAACAATCCTGATTTTAAAGGACTCGAATTCGAGACCTTTAAAAATGAATCCGGCTCAAATGCATTTACATTATCGCCACAGCGATGGATTGAGGCTACCAACGCAATAGGTATTATCTCTAAATCCGGACGTTATGGTGGTACTTTTGCACATTCAGACATCGCATTTGAATTTGCCTCTTGGATTTCACCGGAATTTAAATTATATATCATCAAAGATTATCAGCGACTTAAAAAGGATGAGGCTGAAAAACTTGCTCTTGGTTGGGATTCCAAAAGAGAATTATCCAAAATTAATTACCGCATACATACAGATGCTATAAAAGAATTTTTAATCACACCAGAACTTACACCATAGGAAATGAATTATAAATATGCTTCCGAAGCAGACCTTCTTAATATTGCACTATTTGGTAAAACCGCAAAACAATGGCGTGATGAAACTGGAAACACAAAAGAAAATATGCGTGATTATGCATCTGTCGAACAGCTCATTATCTTAGTAAATATTGAGAGTATGAATGCAGATTTAATCCGTGAGGGCATGCCACAGACAGAACGTCTCAAAAAGCTTCGTAGCGTAGCATATTATCAAATGCAATCGCTTAAAAGTACTAAAGCAATACAAAAGCTTAAAAATAACTTACTGGAAGCACAAAATCCAAAGCTATCAGAGTAATATCCTTTTTTAATTCCCCCGAATCAGGGGGAATTTTGACCATTCTTAAATATCATGAATGAGTGGTATGTCAGAGACACCAGCCGAAAAATTAAGGCTGTGCTTCGTGCAAAAGGGTTAGAGGGTAAGCCTTTGACTTCAAGTCCTTTAACCGGACTTATCTATTGTGCCGACTGTGGAGCAAAGATGTTTAACCATAGAACCAAAGGATACGAGAAAAAGGATAAGAACGACAATCCGACAGGAAAGTTTACCCATGTTACAAAAAGGAATATGCAGAATTAGAGGACTCCCTTGTATCTGCAAATGAACCGTTAGCCACCGGTGAACGCAAGCGACGTAAACGTGCTTGAAATCGCACCTACAATCGTCGCAAGGCTGAAAAAAACGTATAGCGAAAGAAAAAACCGCCCTCGAGGCGACAACAAATGATGCTACAACAGAAAAGTCAGCCATGTTCTTGACATACTTCATAAAAAAGAGTTTACAAAGCAGTCATTGCCTTATAAACCCTTTTGTTTTCTTATTTAAACTGATGATTTCCAATTGTAAGTCTAGCTCCGGATACCTTTCCACTAAAGAATAAAAATCCCTTCATGTTAATATCCTTGCCCTTGTAGGTAACAGTCTTTTCACCGCTTAAGGCTTCCTTTGCTGCTTTGATGCAGGCCTTATCACTTGCAGAAGTAAATTTGCCATTATCGTATCTCTTTAATGCTGATGCCAAGCTTCCATTTCTCGCCGGACCAAACTGATACTTCTGATAAATAACGCTCTTAATACTGTTCGGAAAGCTGGAAGACTCCTCTCTGTTTACTACTACAATACCTACTGCAAGCTTTCCTGCATAAGGTTCACCGCCTGCTTCACAGGAAATCAGACAAGCTAATAATCTAAGCTCTGCTTTTGTATAGCTTTTTTTCTTTTCAGAGGTCTTCTTCTTTGTTATTTCCTCTTTTTCAGGAGCCTCTTCCTTCTCCTCTTCCTTTTCTTCCTCTGCCGCCTCTGTAGTTCCTGTTTTCTCTACTGACTCTGCAATCGCAACTGCCTCTGCAGAATCTCCTAAAGTTTCTTCATTATCTGTCAATTCCTCTTGAGTTGCATCTTCTGTAGCAGGTACGATACTGTCTGTCTCTGCTGCCATAGTACTTATCGCTGGTACACAGGCTACAACAGCCGCTGCTAATAAGCACATGAGTAACTTTCTGAGTTTCATAACAATCTCCTTACTTTTTTACATTTTCGATAAAAAACTGTTAACGAAAGAAATAAGTTGTTAACATTTATGTAACATATTATATCATGACTTTTAAAAATTGCAAGGTTTTTCTCCCAATTTTTTTCTACTGTGTAGTTTCCATTTTTCTCATTCTTCAATTTATCATCTATTTTGCACATATCTTTTTATTTTTTAAATTCAATATAAAGCAAAATGCACAGAAACTGTTTTTTTATTCCATTTCTGTGCATGATAATGTTATAATTTTTTGTAATATTTTCGTAATACTTAATAAGAAAGCTTCAAAGATTAAAAACTATGCCACTACTCCTTGCCTTAACACCATATTTTTCACAAACCTCCGCAAAAGAAAGCCTTCCCCCGAAAAGGTCTAAAGAGCTACCAATCGTAAAATCAATCTTCCCCATGCCAAGCTCTTCAATTTTCTCAATATCCTGCCAGGAATGGATTCCACCAGCATAGGTTACCTTTCTCTTATTCCATCCAGATAGAATTTTAAGAATTCCTTCTTCTACACCTGTAGATTTCCCTTCTACATCAACTGCATGAATTAAAAATTCATCACAAAAAATAGCTAATCTATCCAAAAGCTCCTCTGTCACCTTTTCCTCTGTGAAATGCTGCCACCGGTCCGTTACTACGTAATAATTTCCATCCTCTTTTTTCCGACAACTTAAGTCCAACACCAAACGTTCACTTCCAACCACCCGAGCAAGCTTTTCAAGATTTTCATAGGCTATACGGCCCTTTTGAAAAACATAAGAAGTTACGATTACATGGGAGGCTCCTGCTGCAATAAATTCTGCTGCATTTTCTGCCGTTATACCGCCGCCTATCTGTAACCCTCTAGGAAATTCCTTCAATGCCCTTTTCGCCTGAATGACATCCTCATTATAATAGGAAGAATCCCTTGCATTTAGCAGTATCATATGTCCGCCCAAAAGCCCTTTTTCTTTATATAATGCAGCATAGGAAGCTGCTTCCCTGTCAGAAACAAAGTTCTCCTCTACTTTATCCCTTGCGTCACAAAGGCTGCTTCCTACAATCTGTTTTACCTTTCCATTATGAATATCAATGCAGGGACGAAATTTCATTCTGTATCCTCCTTATTTTCCAAAGTAACTCTTCCCATTTCTATGGATTCCCAAAGCTTTTCATCTACGGTTACTTGATATTCTTCCTTTATCTCATCAAAATCCTCACCATAAACCTCTCCATAAGCCTGCCCGGCATAGGCCTTTTTAAGCCGTTCCTCCAAGGATTCTCTTGTATATCCGGTCAGTTCCTTCTGATACGGACTCATCTCAGCCCAGACCTGTGTTACCGCATTTTTCACCTGAGTATCGTCGATTTCCCAGTCATTTTTTACAGCCTCCTGATAAAGAATTTCATCCTTAATCATCTGCTGCAAAATCACCTTTTTTGCCACCTGGCTTACATACCCCTCATCTCCGGTCTTTATATTCCAAAAGCTTTTTTTAGCAGCTTCCGAATAGCTTTCTGCCTTTTCATTGCTTTCATTTTCCACCAGCATAATGTAATACAGCGAATCACGCAGAGTCACTTTTTCTCCACCTATGGTCAAAAGAGTATCCTCCAAATGATCTTCTACAACAAAACCAGCTTTTCTGGTAAGGTGCATCCGATAAAGGCCAACACAGCATAAAGCAGCAACTAAGATTCCAATTATAATCCCTATTTTTTTCTTCATAGCAATTCCTCCTTATTGGAAAAGTAAAACCTCACCTGTCATAAGCTCTTTAATACAAAAGCTTCCATTTTCATAAACCATATAGCTGTTTTTACTTTCTCCCTTCGGAATTGAAACACTTCCCGGATTTAAAAACAGATAGTCTCCTCTGTCCGCAATTACCGGAATATGGGTATGTCCATGAAGAAGAATCGCATTTTTCCCCAGCGGCGGAAGCTTTTCTTCATTATGTATATGCCCATGAGTAGCAAATACCATTCTGCCGTCCAGATATAAAATCATGTATTCTGCTAATACCGGAAAATCTAAAACCATCTGATCGACCTCTGCCTCACAGTTTCCCCGAACACACAAAAGGCTTTCCTTTCGCTCATTTAAAAGACCAATGACCTCCTTCGGTGCATATTCCTTTGGCAAATCATTTCTTGGTCCATGATATAAAATATCTCCCAGCAAAATCAGCTTTTCTGGCTGCTCCCGGTCAAAAGCCTCCAACATTTTTCTACAGTAGTAGGCTGAGCCATGGATATCTGATGCAATCATTAGCTTCATTGCTTTTCCTCCTTACTTCTCCGACATTTTCTTTGACTTCTCCATGCAGGCACGGGCTCCCTCAATCACAGCCTTGCGAAAGCCCTGTTTTTCAAGCTCTGCTACCGCTTCTATCGTAGTCCCTGCCGGTGAACATACCATATCCTTCAGCTCTCCCGGATGCAGTCCTGTCTCCAGCACCATCTTTGCCGAGCCATACACCGCCTGTGCTGCAAAACGGTAAGCCTGTGTTCTGGTCATACCGCCCATAACAGCAGCATCCGCCAACGCCTCAATAAACATATAAACATAGGCAGGGGAAGAACCACTGACACCAATAACGGCATCCATCAGCTCTTCTCCCACTACCTCACACCTTCCGATGCTGTTAAAAATCTCCTCTGCTAAAGCCACATCCTCCGGACGTGCCAAGCCATTCGGGCTAATAGAAGCCATACCCGCTCCTACCATTGCCGGTGTATTAGGCATTACCCGAATTAACCGCAAACTGCAGTCAAACATCTCTTCCACCGCTTTTATTGTCTGTCCGGCTGCGATGCTGATAACAAGTCCCTCCGGATTTCGTTTCTCCCTTATCTTAGGAATAACCTCAGAAAATACCTTTGGCTTTACTGACAGGAACAAAATATCTGCAAAGGCCGCGGCCTCCCTATTATCTGTTGTCACCTGGATTCCCAATTCTTCTTTTAACGCCACAAGCCTTTCATCATAGTGATCTGCCGCCATAATCTGCTCCGGTGTCACCAGCCCCTTTGCCAATATTCCTCTTATAATGGCTCCTGCCATATTTCCACTTCCAATAAAAGCAATTTTCTTATCCATTTTCCCTCCACTACGGACGAATCTGTCCATTTCCAAAAATAATATATTTTACTGTTGTCAGTGCCTTTAAGCCCATAGGTCCTCTGGCATGAAGCTTCTGGGTGCTGATTCCAATCTCTGCTCCCAGACCAAACTGCTCTCCATCGGTAAACCTGGTAGATGCATTCACATAAACAGCTGCTGCATCTATCTCATTTTGAAACTTAAGAGCATTATCATAGCTTTTTGTAATAATAGCTTCCGAATGTCCTGTATTGCAACGGTTGATATGCTCAATGGCCTCATCAATAGAATCCACGGTTTTCAAAGAAATAACAGCATCCAGATACTCTGTTTTATAGTCCTCCTCAGACGCTTCCTCTATCCTGCTGCAAATGCTTCTCGAAGGCTCATCTCCCCGAATCTCTACACCCTTTTCCAAAAGTCGTTCAGCAATTGCCGGAATTACTTTTTTTGCAATCCCTTTGTGTATCACCAGCGATTCGCAGGCATTGCAGACGCCCATTCTCTGAGTCTTAGCATTATCAATAATGTCTACTGCCATAGCAATATTGGCAGTTTCATCTACATAAATATGACAGTTTCCTGTTCCTGTCTCAATTACCGGTACCGTACTGTTTTCTACAACCGTTTTGATAAGTCCGGCTCCACCCCTCGGTATCAGTACATCAACGTAAGTATTCAGACGCATAAATTCTCGGACAGTCTCCCTGCTGGTGTCCTCAATCAGCTGTACAGAGGTCTCCGGGAGCCCCGCTTCCTTCAATGCCTTCTGTAATACTTTGGTAATCTCCTGATTAGAATAGATTGCATCACTTCCACCTCGCAGGATTACAGCATTCCCAGCCTTAAAACACAGAGCAAAGGCATCTGATGTCACATTCGGGCGGGATTCATAAATAATCCCAACAACCCCCAGGGGCACTCTTTTTTCGCCAATCTGAAGTCCATTTGGCCGAAGCTTCATTGATGTTACCTCACCAACCGGGTCGGGCAAGCCTGCTACCTGCCGAAGTCCATCAGCCATCCCGGCTATCCGCTCCCTGGTAAGCTTCAGCCGGTCTACTAAGGATGGCTTCATACCGTTTTCCTGTGCCCTGACAACATCCTTTTCATTCGCTTTCAGAATACTTTCTGCTTCCCCTTCCAACGCATCTGCTGCACCTAAAAGTCCTCGATTTTTCTCTGTCTGTCCTAGTTGATTTAATATTCTGGCCGCCTGCCTCGCCTGGCATCCCAGCTGTTCTAAATATTCCATATCATTTTCCTCACTTTAGCAAATTTTTTAATCATAAAACACTCTTTCCAAGCACAAGCCCTCTGGCGGCACCAAATATCCAGCTACCTCACGGTTTTTCTGCTCTAAAATATCTTTTATGTCCATGGGCTCTCTATTTCCAAGCCCCACTTCAAATAGATTTGTATATCTTCTACAGCTGTAGTGATATTTGTATAGAAATTTGCTTCCTGTGCTTTCGCATGCACTCCAGCATCTGTCCTTCCTGAACCATGAACCTCTGTCTCTTCGCCGGTCATCCGCTCCAGCACAGCCTCCAGCTTTCCCTGTATCGTGTTTTTTGTATTTCCCTGCTTCTGCCAGCCATCATAGCGGCTTCCATCATAGGCCACCGTTAATCGGATGTTTCGCTTCACTGCCCTGCTCCCTTTCTAAAAAACAAGTTTCTTTGATTATACTTTTTTTACCTGTAAAAGGCAAGGCTTAAAGTTTCTTCCTTGCAGTTTTTCCAAAAACAGATTATAATAAATCTGCTCTGCCTCGGCAGATATCAAGCTTTTACATAAGGAGAACACTATGGAACGCGATGAAATTATTATAAGAAATGGGATTGTACATATTTTGGATTCCTCTGTCGGACTTCCGGCCCTTTCCGATACAGTACTGGAGCTTGGGCCTGACCTTAATGACTTTATCCGTAGTCTTATCTACAAGATTGCTTCTGGTGATGAAGTAAAGCATTGCCGTTTTGATGAAGAGACCTCTCAGGTATATCCTCTTTTAAAGGATTTCAGAGAGGATAATCTAATTGAAATCAGCAAGGAGCTGGCAAAGCAGCTCTATACCATTATGAACCAGAACATTGCCATCCCCGCTGCTGATCTTCTGATTGCGACCTATCAGTACCAGAGCGAGCCTTATCTGGCAATTTTAAAGCTGAACTATAAGGAAACCTTTGTCCATCTGACCGGAGAAACCGAAGGACTAAGCTGCAACGATATTATCAAATACAAGGCGACCCTTCCAGCTATTGGTTCCCGCCTTACCGAAGCAGTTTTAATCAATCTGTCTTCTCTGGAAACTATGCTGGTAGAGAAAAAATATGAGGTTAACGGCGTAAAGACCAATTACCTTTCCGAGCTGTTCTTAGGCTGTAAAACCCGCCTCTCCTCCAAAGCGAAAATGGCTATTGTCACAAAGGCCGTCGATCAGATTAATAAAACCTACTATGAGGATAACTTCGATAAGCAAATGGAAGCAAAAAGTATTATCCAGAATGAACTGGCAGAAGAAGGACATCTTGACATCCCGGCAATTACTGAAAAAATCTATGGTGAAGAACCAGAAATCAAAGAAGCCTTTACTGAAAAGCTGGAGAAATACCATATTGAAAAAGAGCGGGTAAAGCCGCAGAGCCAGTCTACCATCAAAAAGCTGGAAAAACAGTTTTTAACCACCGACTCTGGTATTGAAATTAATATTCCCATGGAGCAGTACAATAATCCACAGAATATTGAGTTTATCACCAACGACGACGGAACTCTATCTGTGTTGATTAAGAATATCAATCATTTATCAGCGAAGTAAATTTTGGTTTGTATGTTTGTTTTGATTTTCAAGGAACGAAAAGAGTGTTGGTATTATAGTTCTTAAGCTAGGACTACGAAGGGCGATAATTCTAGAAAAATGCATATCATTTACTACAAGTGACGAGTACGCGGACATTCGACCTCCTGTCTCAAGTCCGCTCAAAAAACCTCCATGTTTTTTGCCTCTGTAGGCTATGCATTTTTAAGAATTATCAGCCCTTTTCCGTATAGCTTATTCA
>NZ_LNAM01000146.1:47367-47584 GCF_001461035.1 Acetivibrio ethanolgignens
TCCAAAATTTTCAATCACCCCACAAGTCCATTAGTCTGGTAAAACTAAAGTAGGGTAAATGCTTTTACCAGGCTAGGCTTTTGCGTGGTGTATTAGAAATTTTGGTTTATGCATTGAAAGCTTTTAGTAAATGTAAATTCTTTGATACCAGACAGGTCCTGCAAAGATTTTGCTTGCGATATTGCGGAAGTGAGTTCGAAAATCGCTCCTTAGATGT
>NZ_LNAM01000147.1:0-2333 GCF_001461035.1 Acetivibrio ethanolgignens
TCTATCCAGAGACAATCAAGTAAATCAATTTTTAGTCATATGAGATTAGCATAAACAGTCAAGACTCTAAAACCTTGAGTTTCCGTAGTTTTATCCACAAAACTCCAAATCCTTCGGATTAATCATACGCAACTTTCAAAAAATGTGCAAAATATAAGGAATCTCATTCCTTTTTGATATATAATTAAATTGCCACAAAATAATCCTACGAAACAGATGAGTCTGTGACACCAAAGACTCTCTGGATAAAGAGTTAGACTATTGCCAGAACTGTACGGTTATGATGTAGCCTCATCGTCGGGTCTTTTTGGAATGGAAATACAGGGAGCTATAACTATTTTTGCAGTAAATTGAAAAAGAATAATAACACTACTAGATGAAAAATAGCATCCTGAGTACTTTAATCTAAATGTATATACAAGAAAAATCCCAAAAGCTTCATTTATCAAAGAACTCTTTTGGGATTTTTGGGTTTACATCATATTCCTGTGTTAAAAATTTTCATAAATAAACTCATTTGCACTATACTCAGGACCATAAAAACCAAAGATCAGTATTGAAAAAATCAGCAGGTAATAAATCCCCCATCGGAACAGCAAATTCTGTTCTGCTAATTTCTCCCGAACATCCATTGTTTCTTTCAATAAAGAAACAATCAACAATACAAACAGGGAAAGTACTCCTACTGCTAAATCATGAATATCCAGTCCCAATGCAAGGAAATTACTCAAGCTAAATACACCCAGATTGAATGTAAATACCTGTCTGCACATCATCAGACCATCTCGGAAACTATTTGCTCTGAAAAAGATAAAACCAATGCAAACCATAAAAAATGTTCTAAGAGACTGGAACAGATGATAGCTGAAACAGTCTGTATTAATCTTAAATACTTTGATTATCTTCTTAAACATCGGATCTAATATCTGTCCGGCTACAATATAAAACCAATGGAGCAATCCAGAACCAATGATAAAGTTCCATGATCCGCCATGCCACAGGCCTGTTGCAAACCAGAGTATAAACATTCCCAAATAGGTAGGTACCTTTTTCCCTCGTTTCTTTCCAAGATACTTTTTAGAAATAGTACCAATTTTTATAAACAATCCCGTTTTTAAAAGCGGATAGAAAACATAATCTTTAAACCACGTTCCTAAAGTAATATGCCATCTTCTCCAATATTCAGAAATAGAGCGGGAGAAAAACGGAGTCTGAAAATTTTCTGCCATTTGTATTCCAAGTGCCTGTGATGCACCTAAAGCAATATCCATATAGCCCGAAAAATCTGTATACAGCTGGAACGCAAAGCAAACCACCCCGGCTACAATATAAAACCCAGAATAGGTATAGTAATCTCCATACACAGTATTAACAATTACCGCCATACGCTCTGAGATAACCAATTTTTTAAAAAATCCCCAAGCCATACGCTGAAGACCGAAGGTCAATTCCCTATAGTTAAATTTCCTTACCAAAGCAAACTGCGGCCCCATATCTGAATACCGGTTAATCGGTCCTGATGAAATCTGCGGAAAAAATGTCGCAAACAAAATATACTGCAAGAAACTCATCTGTGCCGGACATACCTTTCGCTGCACATCAATAAAATATCCCAATAGCTGCAGGGTGAAAAACGAAATTCCCAATGGTGCAATCAAATTAATAGTTGTCCATGAATTGGAAAATCCCAGCAGTTCACATATTCCTCTTCCTGTGTATACAAAGAAATTTATATACTTTAATATTATCAATCCCCCTGCTACTATACCGACGGTCAGTATAAAAATCCATTTCTGCTTTTTATCCTCTCTGTATTTTCCAAACAATATGGCAGCTATATAAGTAATTATGGATAAAAATAACTGAAAAACAAGAAGCCGCTTTCCACCGGCATAATAGCAAAATACAAGATTTGCTGCCAAAAGCAGTATAAAATTTCTTTCGCTAAGGAAATACCTTAGCGAAACCTTTTTTAACTAGCTAAATAAAGGAATATATTTAATAGACGGCTTATTTTGACGATAAATAAAAAAGAAGTTGTAATTAATATGAAAGACAAAAGAGAAACTAATAGTAAAAAAAATCTAGTATGACAAAAAAATTGACGGCTAAAGAAGAAAAAATTAATAAAATAAAAGAGAAAATTGTAAATTTCTGGATAATTTTCCATTTAAAATTAGAAAAGTTATTATTATAATGTTGACATAAAAAGAAATTTGAGCTACACTGAGATAGATTTATAAGTAAAAAAAGGTTTCGCTAAGGTATTTCCTTAGCGAAGCCTTTTTTCATTAGTGTATAAGCATAGCATCTCCAAAGCTAAAGAATCGATA
>NZ_LNAM01000147.1:2343-47428 GCF_001461035.1 Acetivibrio ethanolgignens
GCCTTTTTTCATTAGTGTATAAGCATAGCATCTCCAAAGCTAAAGAATCGATATTTTTCCTTTACCGCCTCGTCATAGGCTGCCAGAATGTTTTCTCTGCCTGCCAGAGCGGATACCAGCATTAAAAGCGTGGACTCGGGCAGATGAAAGTTCGTAATCAAAGCATCCAGTATCTTAAACGAATATCCCGGATAAATAAAGATTTCTGTGTTTCCGTTTCCTGCCCTTACAATACCATTCTCATCTGCGGCAGATTCAATGGTGCGGCAGCTGGTGGTTCCCACACAGATGACCCGATGCCCTGAAGCCTTTGCTGCATTGATTTTTTCAGCCTCTGCTTTTTCTACCTGATAAAACTCTGAGTGCATGTGGTGCTTTGTTACATCCTCAACCTTAACCGGCCGGAAGGTTCCAAGGCCTACATGCAGAGTTACATTGGCAATCACAATTCCTTTTTCCTCAATTTTCTGAAGCAGCTCCTTTGTAAAATGAAGTCCGGCTGTCGGTGCCGCTGCAGAACCCTCATATTTGGCATATACGGTCTGATAACGGTTCTTATCCTGAAGCTGGTGTGTGATATATGGAGGTAGCGGCATCTGACCCAGCTGGTCTAAAATCTCTTCAAAAATGCCCTCGTAGGTAAACTGAACCAGTCGGTTTCCTTCCTCTACTACATCTATAATCTCACCAGTCAAAAGGCCACCACCAAAGGAAATCCTTGTTCCTGGTTTTGCCTTTTTCCCTGGCTTTACTAAGGTTTCCCAGATATCCTTTTCTTTTCTTTTCAGCAAAAGAAGCTCTATATGAGCTCCCGTTCCTTCCTTCTCGCCGATTAATCTAGCTGGAATTACCTTTGTATTATTAATCACCAGACAGTCTCCCGGTTCAAGATACTCTACAATATCACGGAAAATCCGATGTGTTCTTTCTCCTGTTTTCTTATCTAATACCAAAAGCCGTGAGCTGGAACGATCCTCTAAGGGATCCTGTGCAATCAGCTCTTCCGGCAGATAAAAATCAAAATCCTTTGTCTGCATTTTAATCTCCTATCACAAATTTTTCAATGGCCGCCGCCACTCCATCCTCTTCGTTCGATAAGGTAATATAATCAGCGGCTTTTTTAACCTCAGGCATCGCATTTCCCATGGCCACTCCAAGCCCTGCTGCCTTTATCATTTCCATATCATTCTGGCTATCGCCACAAACCATGATTTCCTCTCGGGAAATTCCCAAAAGTTCTCCCAGTTTAAGGATAGCATTACCTTTTGTGGCCTGCTCATCTGTAATTTCTAAGTTTGTCGGTACTCCCTTTACCACAGCACAATCTGGAAATTCTTTTGAAAGCCGCTCACGAATCTCCTTTTCCCACAAAAGAGTACCATCCTTTTCCTTAAAATTCACAGTAATCTTCTCTACCATACAGTCATTTTCCCGAATGTATTCTGAAAGATTCTCCACCTGTTTTCTGGTTGCCTTGATATAAGCTCGTACAACCTCAGGCATCGCATATAAATCACTTTGCAGAAGCTTTTCCTTTTCGCCATAGCCGTGGCCATCCATAAAGCAATCCTCCATCACATCATATTCCTGAAGCATAGAAAGAATTGCTAATGCCTTTTCTCTAGGTATACCTGCCGCGTATATCCGCCTTTTTGTCGTAAGCTTATATACTGCAGCACCATTCGCTGTTAGTGCATACTTTACCGGAAGACTTAGCACCGGTGTCTGCAGTCCTACTAAAGGTCTTCCTGTCGCCGGTACAATAAAAACCCCCTGGGCAGCAGCTCTTTCAATAGCCTTCCGGTTACGCCCGGAAAGCTCCTTTTTATCATTTAATAGGGTGCCATCCAAATCAAGCCCAATTAATTTTATCTTACCCATCACAAAGCCTCTTTTCCTGCCAGGTAGTTAATAAACTGCTGGGCCGTTCTTCCTGAAATGCCACCATTGGAAAGCTCCCACTTATTGACCTCCATAGTCAGCTCCTCCTCTGACAGCGTAATATTCGGATGCTTTTTTGCCAGCTCTTTTACAATTTCAAAATACTCCTTCTGGCTTGGCTTAGAATAATGAATACTGATACCAAAACGGTTTACTAAGGAAAGCTTCTCCTGCATCGTATCTGACTGATGCATACCATCCTCATGCTTTACATCGCTTCTGTCGCTCCAGGTTTCGCGAATCAGATGTCTTCTGTTGGAGGTTGCATAAATCAGTACATTATCCGGCTTTGTCTCCAGACCGCCTTCAATAACCGCTTTCAGGTACTTATATTCAATCTCAAATTCCTCAAAGGACAAATCATCCATGTAAATAATAAACCGGTAATTTCGGTTTTTAACCTGGGCAATAACATTGGAAAGCTCCTGAAACTGGTGCTTATAAATTTCAATCATTCTAAGGCCTCTGTCATAATACTCATTTAAAATCGCCTTAATACTGGTTGATTTTCCGGTACCACTGTCACCAAACAATAGGACATTATTACAGCTTCTACCCTCTACAAAAGCCTCGGTATTCTCTATCAGCTTCCTTTTCTGAAGCTCATAGCCCACCAGGTCTGATAAATATACCTCTTCCGTATTAATAATCGGACGAATCAGCTCGCCCTCCTCTCCCGGAAACAGACGAAAGGCCTTATTCAAGCCAAATTTTCCAACACCGTAAGCCTTGTAAAAGGCTGTTACAATATCGTAAATCTCATTTTCATCCCTTGCTCCTTCAATCTGGTGGCTTAAGGTCTTTACCTTTTCACTGACATTTTTATTGTATCGTCCTTCAATCTTAGCAATAGCATGATAGTTTAATACAACAGTAAAGCAGTTGATACCCAGTGTCTTTTCCAGCTCTGAAAAATCATATTCAAATAATCTTTTAAAAATGCGGAAGTCATTTTTGGCAAATTCCATTGCCGAGCCCTCCGAAGGACCCACTTTTTCAGAAATCACACTGAATGGATTCTCATTGGTAGCCAAAATATAGGCCAGATAATTATGCCATAAATTGTTGTCAAAGGCGTACTCCGTGCTGATTTCCAGAAGCTTATGTATCTTTCGGTAAATTCGGGTAATCAGCTCCTCTTTTTCATACGCATGGCTGTAAAAATCCCGGCAGATATCCGAAAGTCCTAAAAGAATGCTGTCCTTCTCAAGCTTCCGGTACATTACCAGCTTTGACACTTCTCTATACATCACATATCCTCCAAATCCATCAGAATTACATTATCCATTCCCTTTGCTTTTACCTCCATACTGGATGCAAAGCCGTTCTGGGAAAACAGATAATAGTAGTCCGGCTCTACCTTTGCTTTTTCTGATAGATAAAGAATTTTCATAAAATCCTCCTCAGAAAAAGGCTCCGGACTCCACTTGCAGCCACCGGCAAAGAAGGAACCATTGGAAAACTGTCCTAAAAGGTCCAGCCTGCCTTCCTTTCCAAACCAGCTGCCCTGCTGCTCAATAGCAGAATCAAGCTTTTTATAATCACTTAGAAGCTGCATATATTCCTGACACACTTTTATAAAAGAAAGCTCCAGGTATTTTTCCAGCTCCTGCCTTATTTTCCTATCATAAACCTCCTCTATCTGCCGAAACTCAAGCTCAGACAGATTGGGGAACACAAAGCGGTACCAGAATAACAGAAAGGTATCCTTAATCCGGTACAAGCCCTTTTGGGTATTTTCCTTTCCCTTTGTATCATAAGAAAATACCTTTTCCACAATATCCATTTCAATTAGATTTTTGATATATACACTAATCTTGGCTCTGGAAAAACCAGTTTCCTCAAACAGCTCATTCAGCTGGTTTTTCCCAGCTGCCAGATAAGCAAGAATCGTATTATACAATGGAAGCTCCCGAAGCTCTGTTTTTAAAAAGTCTTCTGCTTCTCTATATAAACGGCCATCCTTATGTAGGAACAATGCCATAATATTTTCTTTTACACTTCGGTTTTTGTTCCAGTAATTTAAATACGCCGGAACACCACCCAGAATACCATAAGCTGTCACGCATTCCTTTACGGAATACTCTGGGAAACGTGTCATAATATCCATAAAATTCAGCTCTTTCAGCTTAAGAAGGGCAGAAATTGACAAGGCCGCCCTTCCAAGAGAGCGTACCATATCATTTTCTACCCAGCTGACCGAAGAAGACACGAGAATAACCAGGGTCCTGCCCCAGTCATTCTCTAAAGCCATGGCTGACAAAATACCTGTCATAAACTCCTGGCTCTGTCTCACTCCATTATTAAATTCATCAATAATAAGAACCGGTGCAGACTTTACCGCTACATAAAACAGCTCCTCATAAGAGTCCTCTTCCACTCCAAGGCAGTCTGCCAGTCTCTTTTTCTGCTCCTTCTCAGAGCATTCTGCTACACAATAATAGATGCACTGCTTATTTTTTGCAAACAACCGCAAAAGCTCCGTTTTTCCGATTCCCTGGCGGCCATAGAGCACAACCATGGAGCTTCCCTTTCTATTATAATAATTTTCCAGAAATTTCAGTTCATTTGCCCTTCCAACAAACAATGCTTTTCTCCTCCATTACATTCTATCCGGTGCTTCGATTGCCAACAGTTCAATGCACTGATTCAACATATCTAAGGTATAGCTGATTAATGCAATCCAGGATGCCTGTTTCTTTTCATCCTCTTCTGCAATAATTTTGTTTTCGTGATAGAAACGGTTAAATGCGTTTGCAAGATCATATACAAACTGGCACAGCTTATTTGGTGCATTTTCCTTAAAGGCTACATCAATCATATCACTGAACTTGGTAAGCTCAAGCATAAGTCCTGTTTCACTATCGCTGGATGCTGGCAGAAGCTCAAGCTCTTCCGGCCTAACATCACTGTGAAGCTCTTTATATTTATTCAGGATAGACTTGATACGAACGATAGTATATAAAATATATGGTCCTGTATTTCCTTCAAAGGCTGTGAAACGGTCTAAATCAAAGATATAGTCCTTAGAAGGCTGGTTAGAAAGGTCACCATACTTAATAGCAGCTACAGCTACCTTCTCAGCAGTATCTCTAGCTTCCTCCTCAGGAATCTCACGATTTGCCATAATCTTCTCGTATACGCTCTGGGTTACATCATTAATCATATATTCCAGACGCATAACTCCGCCATCTCTGGTTTTAAATGGCTTGCCATCCTTACCGTTCATGGTACCAAAGCCAAGGAATGTAAGCTCTACATCATCTCCTACAAGCTTAGCCTTTCTTGCACAGCGGAATACCTGCTGGAAATATAAATCCTGACGCTTATCGATAACATATTTCATTGCACCTGGATTATAAAGCTTCACACGCTCAATAATCGTACCAAGGTCTGTTGTATTATAAAGTGCAGAACCATCTGACTTAAGAATCATACAAGGAGGGATTTCCTTTGTATCGGTAGGCTCCTTAACATCTACAACCAGGGCACCATCGCTATAATGTGCATAACCGCCCTCCTTCAGATGCTCAACAAGTCCCGGAATATAGCTTTCTGCATCGCTTTCACCCTTCCAGAGTTCAAAGTGAACATTCAATCTGTCATAGTTCTTTTTCAAATCAGCAATAGAAACATTGCAGATATGCTTCCACAGTGCGGCATAGCCTCTCTCGCCCTTCTGCAGACGGAAGGTAGCATTACGAGCCTCCTCCAGATAATCCGGATGCTTCTTGGAATAAGCACTGGCATAAGGATAAATCTCCTCCAGCTCTGAAATAGTGAAAGGTGCTTCCTCTGGATATTCTCCGGTAAAGCTTTCGTCAAAATACGGAAGATCCGGCTGACGCTTTTTTAACTCAGTAATGATAAGCCCCATCTGAAGACCCCAGTCTCCTAAATGGATATCACCAATCATGTTGTAACCCACAAATTTACCAATACGCTTTACACTCTCACCAATAACTGCAGCCCTTAAATGGCCTACATGAAGAGGCTTTGCTACGTTTGGTCCGCCATAATCAACAACGATGGTATATGGATTCTTTGTCTTTTCATAACCAAAGTCACCAGCTTTTCTCATATCACTTACATAGCCAGAAATAAAGTTGTCACTCAAAACGATATTGATAAATCCTGGATTTACCGCTTCTATCTTCTTAAATGTCTCACTCTTCTCCAAAATAGCAACTACGTCATTCGCAATCATAATAGGAGCTTTTTTATACTCCTTTGCAGCCGCCATTGCACCGTTACATTGATACTGGCATAGGTCCGGTCGGTTTGATAAAGTAACCATTCCATATTTTTCATCGTAACCAGCTTGTACGAATGCATCGGTTACTTCCTGTTTCAGTACTTCAAGTATCTTTTTCATATTACTCCCTTCCGCCTGTGCCTTATTCACAGGGCTCCTTTAATATTTTTCATATATCCTTCATTATAATTATAAATCAAAGTAAATGCAACTAAAATTTCCTTAATAGCACTTAAAAAGGGAGCAGGCTAGTGCTCCTGTTCCCTTTTCATCTCTTTTACTATAAATTCAATTAAAATTACTTCTTGGCCAGATACTTTCTTAAGTCAAGAGCTACTGCGATGATAATAACCGCACCCTGTACAATGTACTGCCATGAAGTGTCAATCTTTAAGAACTGCATGGAAGACTTCAAAATCTCGAATACAAGTACACCGACTAAAATTCCGGATACCTTACCAACACCACCGTTTGTAGATACACCACCGATGGTACACTCTGCGATTGCTTCCAGCTCGTAGCTAAGACCGGTATTAACAGTAGCTCCACCAGCCTTTGCTCCTAAAAGGAAGCCGGCAATTGCAAATAATGCAGATGCTAAAACATAAATCTTAATCTTTGTCTTTGCAACGTTGATACCTGCAACCTCTGCTGCTGCCTCATTACCACCGATTGCATACATATATTTTCCATGACGGGTCTTATTGTAAAGGAACCACATAAAAATACCAATTACAGTTGCAATAATAAACAGGAAAGGAATTACTCCAAATAATTTACCCTTTGCAATATACAGATAGTCCTCACGATAACCACCCAGAGGAATGTTCTTGGTGTAAACCATACAGATACCATAAACGATGGTCTGCATACCTAAGGTTGCGATAAAAGGTGGTACCTGCCAGAAGGAAACCACGCAGCCGTTAATAAAACCAAAGATACAGCAGATAGCAATACAGATTAACAGTACTACCAGGATATTCATCTCTGGAAGATTTGGATAAAACTTTCCACTGTAATTAGCTTCCTGAAGCAGAGTACCTGCGATACAGGCACCTAAGCCTACGGTACGTCCTGCAGACAGGTCATTACCTTTAGTAATCAGACAGCCGGAAATACCGAGTGCGATAATAAAACGGCAGGCTGTGTTGATTGCAACGTTCTGGATATTACGGATACCCAGGAAGTTTGGACGGTAGATACCTACGCCAATAGCCATTACCAATACAATGATAATCAAAATATTTTCTGAAATTAATTTCTTAATGTCAATATTCTTTGTTGTGCTCATCTTAGCTCCTCCTTAATTAAACTGGGTTGCAAAGTGCATAATCTTTTCCTGAGTAGCCTCTTCACCACTTAATTCACCGGTCAGACGTCCATTACACATAACTAAAATTCTATCTGACATACCAAGCAGCTCAGACATTTCAGAAGAAATCATAATAATTGCCTTGCCCTGTTTTGCCAATTCGATCATAATCTGGTAAATCTCGTATTTTGCACCTACGTCAATACCACGAGTCGGCTCATCCATAATCAGGATATCCGGATTGTTTGCCAGCCAGCGGGAAATAATAACCTTCTGCTGATTACCGCCGGAGAGAGACTGAATCAGTGTCTTTGAGCTTGGCGTCTTAATACTCAGCTTCGCTACATTTTCCTGAACCAGTTCTTCTATTTTCTTGTCATTTAAAACAATTCCCATATCCACATATTGGTCAAGAGAAGCCACTGATACATTATCTGCAATAGATAACACACCAAAAATACCGGTTCCACGACGATCCTCTGTAATCAGACCAATACCATTTTTAATGGCGTCCTTCGGACTGCGAATCTTGATTGGCTTACCATCCAGAAGAATCTCTCCTGCTGCCAGATGACGAACACCAAAAAGTGCTTCCATAAGCTCAGAACGCTGGGCTCCTACCAGACCACCAAGTCCGAGAATTTCACCACGGCGAAGCTTAAAGCTTACATCCTTAAAGGACTTCGGTTGAATACTTGTAAGCCCCTTAACCTCCAAAAGCACCTCGCCAGGCACATTGTCCCTTGGTGGATACATATTGGAAAGCTCACGGCCTACCATCTTCGCAATAATAGTATCAATCGTTAAATCCTTTGCTTCCCAGGTTCCGATGTACTGGCCATCTCGCATGATAGAAACATCATCGGAAATCCGCAGGATTTCATCCATTTTATGAGAAATATAGATAATACCTACTCCTCTTTCTCTTAAATCATTTACAATTCTAAACAAAGCCTCTACCTCATTATCAGTTAGAGAAGAGGTTGGCTCATCCAGAATTACAACCTTTGCATTCATGGATACAGCCTTTGCTATTTCAACCGACTGCATCTGGGAAATTGATAAGGTTCCCAGCTTTGCCTTCGGATCGTATTCCATTCTAACATCCTTAAGAAGCTGATCTGCTTCCTCATACATTCTTTTATGGTCTACTACAGTAAGTGGACCAACCTTTTTCGTTGGATATCTTCCACAGAAGATATTTTCTGCAATACTTCGTTCCGGAATCGGCTGCAGCTCCTGATGAACCATTGCGATTCCTTTGTGCAGTGCATCATCGGCGTTTGCAATATGTACCTTTTCGCCTTCCAGATAAACTTCGCCTTCATCCATCTTATAAATACCAAAGAGGCATTTCATTAACGTAGATTTACCTGCACCATTCTCTCCCATTAACGCATGCACTGTTCCAGGCCTTACTTTGATTGTAACATTGTCAAGTGCTTTAACACCAGGAAAGCTTTTGGATATTCCACGCATCTCCAATAAATAGTCGCTCATGTCTTAACCTTCCTTTCATACAAACTTGGGTGTGCTTTGCACACCCAAGTCAATTCATCATTGCACAATTAATTATTTCAGAAGATCTAAGATTTCCTGTGCATTATCCTGTGTAACTTTGATGTAATCTACACCGATTAAGGTATCAAGAGTTTCGCCAGCTGCAAACTTAGATGCTGCTTCTGCTGCTGCATGAGACTGTCCAATGTGGTCATTGAATACAGTACCTGTAATAGTTCCGTCGATAACGCCTTCAAGAGCATCTGTTAAAGCGTCAACACCTAATAAGTAAATGTCTTTTCCAACTACTCTTCCAGCAGCCTCAATAGCCTGCTTAGCGCCAAGTGCCATAGCATCGTTGTTACAGAATACAACCTCTACAGCTTCGCCATAGTTTGTTAAAGCGTTAGCTACGATTTCCTGACCTCTTGCCTGATCCCAGTCACCACGCTGCTCATCGAGCTTTTCAACTTCCATATTAGCGTCGGTTAAAGCCTTGATAGAGAACTCTGTTCTATACTGAGCATCAATATTTTCCGGATCACCCATTACCATAACGTAGGAAATCTTTCCATCACCATTGATATCACCCTTGTTCTCGGTATTTAAAACGATTTCCCCCTGATAAGTTCCGGACTGTCTAGCATCTGCACCTACATAAGTAGCTTTAATACCATTTGCTGTCCATCTGTCTTTTTCAGCATCATCTGGCTCACGGTTGATATAAACAACTGGAATACCAGCTTCATTACAGATATCTGTGATGTTAGCTGCTGCTGTAGACTGTACCAGATTTACAATAAGAACATCAACACCTTCTGTGATGAAGTTCTGAATCTGGTTTGTCTGCTCTGCCTGGTCATTCTTACCATCCATTACAGTAACGGTAGCTCCGCCTGCCTCTAAGTACTTCTGAAGCTCTGTTCTGTAGAGTGTCATGAAGTTATCATCGAACTTGTAAATACATACACCGATGTTAAGTCCATCAACACCTGGGCATCCATCTGCTGGAGCCTCAGCCTGTGGCTCACCAGTCTCAGCTGGTGCTTCAGTTTCAACACTAGGTGTCTCAGCTGGAGCATCTGCTTCCTTGCTTCCGCATCCGGTCAGCATAGTAGCTGCCATAGCACCACAAAGTAATAATGCTAATACTTTCTTTTTCATATTTCTCATATCCTCCCTTGGTTATAAGTTTTTGTTACAGTTAAAATTATATCAGAGGATTTTTAAAATTAACATATAAAATATTTCTGAGAACCATGAAATTCTTTTTCTTTTTTATCTATTATTGTTATTTTTTCTCAATATTTTCTTCTTCATCTTGGTGCATTTCACGATAGTCCTTTTTCCAGAGTCCATATCCACCTGAAATAATGCACAACAGACAAAAGATACCTAAGACTATCATTGCAGCAAGAATTAAAGGCACATTAGACACATCCGGCTCTGAAAGTCCCTTACCAATATTTCCTATTATATAGATTAAATATAAGCCTACAAAGGCTCTTAATATATAGTTGCTTTTTGGCAGGCGTCTGTCAATCAGAAGCCATTTTTTCCATCCTGTATTTTTCATAACTTCTTCCTTTCTACTATCTTACCTTTCCTGCTCCTCAAGCCAGTTAAAATATTCCTCATCTAAATTAAAATCTGCAGCAGAATATTCTCCTTCCGGCTCTTCCTCCTCCGGCTGCTGCGGCAGTAGCTCTTCCAACGGCCTGTTTGCTCCCTCTAACATACCTTCCACTCGCTCCTTCCATTCATCTGCAATTTTAATTTCATACTGCCCCTTCTTAATAGGCTGTCGCCCTTCCTCCGTATGCTCTCGCAAAAGCTCCAAAAGCTCCTCCTTATGCCCTGATAAAAGATCTATTTTAGCATCAAATTCCTCCAGCATACTCTCCATCTGAAGACGCATCAGTTCCTTGCTCCGCAATACAATCAGGTTCACCTCTGAAAGCATGTCATCCACATATTCCAAGGAAGAGCCATAAATCTGTCTTGCCGTATCCTCAGCTTCCTTTACAATTCTAGCAGCTTCTTCCCTGGCTTCTTTTATGAGCTTTTCCTCTTCAGCTTCCCGTTTCTCCCTTTCATCCATGCTGATTCTCCTCGTATATTACTTTTGAAAAAGCAAAGCTTTTTGATATTATATCATATTTTTTCCTTCTTTTAAACTTTTTCAAAATTATTTTCATTTTTGAAGACATTTTTCATTCCAGTTCGTTATAATGGAAGAAGAACGTGATAAAGGTGGTGAGATAATTATATGGAAGAAACATTTTCCCGTCTGGTGGAGCAATACCAGAATTTGGTCTGGTCCCTCTGCTATAAAATGACAAACGATTATTTTGAAGCACAGGATTTAGCCCAGGAAACTTTTCTTTCCGTCTATAAAAATCTCACCAGCTTTGATGGCCAAAATGAGCGGGCCTGGATTTGTAAAATTGCCACCAACAAATGTCTTGACCACCTAAAGCGGGCTGCTTCCCGTTCCCAGCCTGCAGAAGAGTCCTTTTTCAATGAAATGGAAGGTTCTTTTCCATCACCAGAAGACTCCTGTATGGAGGTCTCCGAGCAGGAAAAACTGCTTTCCCTGTGCAAAAGTCTGAAGCAACCCTATGACCAGATTGCAATTGACTATTTCTATCACGAAATGACTGCAAAGGATATGGCGGAACACTACAATAAAAACCTCAAAACAGTCCAGACCCAGATTTACAGGGCTAAAAACATGTTAAAGAAATTATGGAGAAGGGAGTAAGACTATGGACACATTAAAATTACATATCTCCGAAGAAGAAATCAAAAAATTTCATGCCAGTCAGTTGTCGTCAGAGGATTTGATACAGCTGTTAAGCCATACCTCCCATTGCACCTGGTGTGCAGACCGTCTGGCAAGGGAAACAGACGAAGCGGGCCTTTACCGTGCTCCTAAGAATTTCAAGGAGGCTGTCCTTCAAAAAACAGATACCTTTTCCAAGGATTCTTTACTCTCTTTTGCAGCCCGCAAAAGGCAATGGCTTTTTTACAGCACCAAAATCTGTGCTGCAGCCTTTCTTGCTCTTTTACTTTTATTTTCTTTACCAACAGGAGATTTCTCAGCAGAGGTGTCACCTGTCGATATAGAATATCAAGAGCCTCCAAAGCTGGATTTTACAGAAAAATTAAATAATACCTTAAATTCAGCAGCAAGCAATCTAAATAAAAAAATGAACCAAATCTTTTTGAATCAACCAATAAAGGAGGAAACTTATTATGATTAAACGAAAAGGAAAATTCCTTACCCTCTGCTTTTCTTTAGTGCCGGGAGCCGGACACATGTACCTTGGCTTTATGAAACAGGGGATTTCTCTAATGTTTTGCTTCTGGGGAACTTTGTTCTTAGCCACCTACTTAAATATAGGAGCTCTTGCCTTTTTATTTCCGATTATGCTTTGCTACAGCCTTTTTGATGCGATTAATAAAAATTCTCTCTCCGATGAAGATTTTTATGCACTGGAGGATACCTATTTATTCAACCTTGACCTGGATGAATTAAAGGGAATCCTGCATGGGAAATTCCACCCTCTTATTGCTCTGATTTTTATTATTATCGGAGTTCAGCTGCTGTTAAGCAACTGTTATAGCCTGATTTTACCTGTTCTTCCACAGGCCCTTTCTTCTCTTCTTTTAAACACTCTGCGGCCATTCCTGATCCGGTTGCCACAGATATTAATAGCCATCGCAATTATTGCCGTAGGCCTTCATCTGATTCGTGGAAAGAAAACAGCACTCGGACTGGAAGAAAAGGAGGCTGATACTTATGAAAACCCGTAGAGTTGGGACTTTTACTCTGGGCCTTAGCCTGATTACCTTTGGCTGTATCTTTTTACTGCATATTTTTAATGCTGCTATTTCTTATGAGCTGATTCTTCGGCTCTGGCCGGTTATCTTTATTTTTCTGGGAATTGAAATTCTGGTAAGCCATTTTACTGAAAAAGGCAACCAATTCAAATACGATATCGGTGCCTTTTTCATCCTTGCCATGCTGACGTTGTTTGCCATGGGAATGGCCTGTATAGAAATGGCTATGAAATATGCCTATTATCATATGTAGCTTTAATTAAAAAAACTTTGGAAAAGGGATTGCGATAGCAGTCCCTTTTATGCTAAAATCAAAAATTAACAAAATATATTTATACAGGAGGAAGAATCTATGGGAATGACGATGACGCAAAAAATCCTTGCTGCCCATGCTAATCTTGCATCTGTAAAAGCGGGACAGCTGATTGAGGCCGACTTGGATTTGGTACTTGCCAATGATATTACCGGCCCGGTAGCCATACATGAGGTCGAAAAGCTAAATAAAAAAACTGTTTTTGATAAAGATAAAATAGCTCTGGTTCCGGATCATTTTGCCCCAAATAAAGATATCAAATCTGCAGAGCACTGTAAATGTGTCCGCGAATACGCTAAAAAGCATAATATTACTAATTACTTTGAAATTGGCGAAATGGGAATTGAGCATGCTCTTCTGCCGGAAAAAGGTCTGATTGTTGCCGGCGAAACCTGCATCGGTGCAGACTCCCACACCTGTACCTACGGTGCCCTTGGAGCCTTTTCTACAGGTGTAGGAAGTACAGATATGGGTGCTGGCATGATTACCGGAAAAGCCTGGTTTAAGGTTCCGTCCGCTATCCGCTTTGTCCTGACCGGAAAGCCTTCCAAATGGGTCAGCGGCAAGGATGTCATTCTTCACATCATTGGTACGATTGGTGTGGATGGTGCTCTTTATAAATCTATGGAATTTACTGGTGATGGTATCTCCCATCTTTCCATGGATGACCGTTTTACTATCGCCAATATGGCAATCGAAGCCGGTGCTAAAAATGGCATTTTCCCAGTAGATGAAAAAACCATTTCCTATATGAAGGAACATTCTCAAAAGGAATATACTATATACGAACCGGATGAGGATGCCGAATATGACGAAACCTATACTATTGATTTGTCTGCATTAAAGCCAACGGTAGCCTTTCCTCATCTTCCGGAAAATACAAAGACCGTAGCGGAAGCCGGTGATGTAAAAATTGATCAGGTTGTGATTGGTTCCTGCACCAATGGAAGAATTAGTGATTTAAGGACTGCTGCTGCTGTCCTCGAAGGCCGTCATATTGCTGAGGGTATCCGTGTTATTATCATTCCTGCTACCCAGGCTATTTACCTTAAGGCTATAGAGGAGGGACTTATTAAGACCTTTATTCAGGCCGGTGCTATTGTCAGCACTCCGACCTGCGGTCCTTGCCTTGGCGGATATATGGGTGTTCTGGCTGCCGGTGAACGTGCTATTTCTACCACGAACCGTAACTTTGTAGGACGCATGGGGCATATAGACTCTGAGGTCTATCTGGCAAGTCCTGCAGTAGCTGCTGCCAGTGCTGTTACGGGAAAAATCAGCCAGCCTTCAGATTTAGGCTTATAAAAAGGAGGAAACATACATGAAAGCACATGGAATTGTACATAAATACGGAGATAATGTAGATACCGATGTTATCATCCCGGCAAGATATTTAAATTCCTCTGACGGTGCAGAGCTTGCACGGCACTGCATGGAGGATATTGATAAGGATTTTGTTAATAAGGTAAATCCTGGCGATATTATCGTTGCAAACAAAAACTTCGGCTGTGGCTCCTCCAGAGAGCATGCACCACTGGCAATCAGGTGTGCCGGTGTCAGCTGTGTCATCGCAGAAACCTTTGCCCGCATCTTCTACCGCAATGCCATTAATATCGGCCTGCCAATTATTGAATGTCCTGAAGCAGCTAAAAGCATTGATGCAGGCGATGAGGTGGAAATCGACTTTGACAGTGGCATGATTTATAATAAAACTAAGGGAACTCAGTTCCAGGGCCAGGCCTTTCCTGCATTTATGCAGAAAATTATAGAAGCAGGCGGACTGATTCCGTATATCAATGAGAAGTAAATTTTGATTTATCGCATTGAATAATTTACTAATGCAACTTTTTATACCACAGACAGGTTTTGCAAAGTTTTCCTTACGATAGCTCGCTCCTTCTCAACTTCTCCTAAGATGTTCTATATAAAATCTCAGGAATGCCTTCGATTTTAAGAACATCTAAGGAGCGATTTTCAAACTCGCTTCCGCAATATCAAACATAAAATCTTTATAGAAATCTCTCTATTATTTACTATCTGCTTTATTTTTTTATTCAAAACATATTCTTTTAATAAGTCAAAATCTCCAATATGGCCTCATAATTCCCCGGCTTATGGGGAAAAGTACAATTTGTACAAACTTTAAGGCATTTTCCGTGCTTTTCTACAAATTCAGGATTTCCCGGGCAATCTTCACGGTTGTATAATGGGCAGTAGCAGAACAGACAGTTAAACTCCTCTAAGCCCTTATGACAAGGAAAATATTTACATTCCCGGTTTTCAAAAAAACGATATGAATTTTCCATATTCCCTATTTATCCTTTCTTTCATAATTTATGGCTTTTTCTACGAAGCTTCTGGCAAAGGCCGGATTTGAGGGATAATAAAGGTGAGGAAAGCCAAGCCAGTAAGTTTCGCCGGAGAACACGCAGGCATAATTTTTTTGCGTAGCAGGCTTTATTGCCAGGCAGTCGTTTCCATTATCTGTACTATCAAAATAATGAAATTCATGTCCTCGTATCCGTTCACCCTCCGGTAAAAAATGACTCTTTTTTTCCTCTAATTCAATATATCCAAAGCGTACCAGTCTCCCTGTATTCTGACAGGAGCCAGGAAGCACGCCTGCCAGAGCATATCTGCCATCCTTATTATCTATAATAGTAGAATGCAGATACATAAAACCACCACATTCTGCCACAACTGGCATACCTCCTGCTATTGCAGCCTTTATTTCTATTAAAAGCTCTGTATTCTCACTAAGCTGTTGTGCATACAGCTCCGGATAGCCGCCTCCCAACAAAATACCCCTTAACCCGTCTGGTAATTTTTTGTCATGAAGGGGAGAAAAATATTTTATTTTTGCTCCATTTTCCTCAAGCATTAAGAGATTTTCTTCATAGTAAAAGCAAAAGGCCTCATCTTTGGCTACTCCGATGACCGGGCATTTCTGGTTGAAAGCTTTTTCTCTACTTATGCCTGTATCTTTGTACTCCAGCTCCTCCGACTCTTCAGCAATTCGGATAATCTCTTTCAATGAAACTGTTCTTTGAAGCTCCTTTGCAGCTTCCTTAAGCTGTTCCTTGATATCCTCCAGCTCATCCGGCAGCAAAAGCCCCAGATGTCTGCTTTCGATAGTTCTTTTTTTACAGTCCGGGAAATATCCTGCTACACAAAGCTTTAGCTCCTCTTCTATCAGAGGCTTTATAATTTCATAATATGACTTTGACATCCGATTTAATATAACTCCCTTGATAAGTTTCTCCTTATCATAGCTTAGAAATCCGGCAAGCAGGGGGAGTATGGAACGCCCCATCCCTTTTGCATCTACCACCAGAATAATCGGCGTTCTGGTTAGCTTTGCCAGGTCATAGGATGAGCCTTCCTCCCGGATACCGCCAAGACCATCAAAAAGTCCCATAGCTCCTTCCAAAACAGCAAAATCTTCCTCTGTTCTGTTTTTTAGAAAAAGAGCCTTTGTTGTTTCCCTTCCTGTAAAAAAAGTATCCAGATTTTTGGATGGAATGTCAATTACTTTTTTGTGAAACATAGGGTCAATATAGTCTGGCCCGCATTTATAGGCAGCTACCCGTTGTCCTGTATCCTTCAATGCCCAAAGCAGAGCACAGGTAATTGTTGTTTTTCCGCTTCCGCTTTTTGGCGCAGCGAGCATAACTCGTTTTAGCTTCATTTTTCCCCCATTTCTGACATAAAAGTAAAGGCACATATCCAGACAGGATTTTCTGCCTGTAAAAGATGATGTTGCCCTGCCTTCCTTGTCCTGCTGACCTGTATTTGTACAAGCTCTTCCTCTTTGATGGAATACAATTCCAATATTTCCCTGATTTCACAAATTGTTTCCATACTGACTGCATTAATAACTACACGCATATTCGGATTGACCTGATATAGAGCTGATAATATTTCCTTTAGTCTGCCGCTGCTCCCTCCAATAAAGGCATGGGTTGGAGCCGGAAGCCTCAAAAAGCCTTCCGGTGCCATGGTGGCAACCACTGATATATTTTCAAGCAGAAGCTTCTTCCTATTCTTTTCGATTAGTGTAACCGCTTCTTTTTTCTGTTCAATCGCATATACCTGTATCTCGTCAGAGAGACCTGCTATCTCAACGGCAATAGAGCCTGTACCACTTCCAATGTCATATACAATAGCCTCCTTATGAAGCTGCAGCTTACAGATACTAACCTCCCGTACCTCTTCCTTAGTCATCGGAACCTTATCCCGAATAAGCTCTGCATCCTTTATTCCATGAGTTGCCATGCCGGATTCTGCATTCGGATTTTTAATACAGCAAATATAAAGACCTTCTTCTTTTATCTCACAGCATTCCTTTGGCGTCAATACTTTTATCTGCTGCTCTGGATAAGACAGCTGATAGCCCACCAGAATTTCGCACTCGTTCATCCCTGCTTCCAGCAATTGCTTTCCAAGCCTGTTTATATCCTCTGTACCAGACAATAATATAAAGCTTTTCTTTTCTCTTTTAATTTTACGGACCAAATTAGGCAGTTTTTTTCCATGTATACTGTATATAGAAGCATCCTGATAGCTTTCACCAATACAGGCTGCCAGATATGCAACTGAGGAAATTCCTGGTAGAATACGGATAGAAGCTTCTAAATCCCCTGTATCAATTTCAGCCTGCAATGCCTGGTGCAGAGACTGGCAGCCGCTATAGAATCCACTATCTCCAGAAAAAAGAACAACTACCCTTCCGGTTTCCAATGTAAATTCCTTCTGTTTTTCCTTTAAATACGGGATAATCTGCTCCGCTTTATAATAGGGCTTTTTTTCAAGTCTTGGCTGATATGGAACAAGCAGCCGTCTGGCACCCAATAAAATATCTGCATTTTCTATTGTCTGGCACACTCCCTTTGTCAGAGTGTTCTGGTCCCCCATTCCCACTCCAGCCAGTATGATTTCCAGCTTATCTGGCCGGTCAAGCCTTTTTCCACAAATCTCCTCCAGAATATGACAAATCTCTCCAAAGGAATAGCCCTCATCCTTCTGGAAATGTCCTATCACATAGACTGGAATTCCCACTCTCCTTGCCGCTTCTATTTTTTCGTAGTAGCCTCCGGCTCTGCCGCTTGCCTTAGTTACCAGACATTTTATCTGATACTGATAAAGCATAGCTTCATTCATCTGCATTGTAAAGGGTCCCTGCAGGGCAAGAATCTGCCTTCCTTTAACTCCCTGCTCCCTACAAGCTTCCAGACTCTCCATTCCAGGCAAAATCCTTACATAAAGCCTTTGTTTTAATGTTTCTGATATGCAATAGGCTGGCAGTTCCTTACTTCCAATTGTTAGTAAAATATTCCCCTCTACCGCCTCCAGTGCCTCTGCACAGGCCTTATGGCTTTCAAAGCAGCGAATTTTTCCATAGCCCGCTTCGACTCCATTTTCTCTCTTGAGACGGATATAGAGGACCTCCAGCTCCTTCACTGCCCCTTTTATGTTTTCTGTAATTCTATCTGCATAGGGGTGGGTAGCGTCTACTACTACTGCAAACCTTTGTTTCTCAATAAATTCCCGAATCTCCTCCTGATTCATTCTGCCACTGTGCACTCTTACCAGCGGATGCTCCTTTAGAACAATTTCTCCGTATTCTGTTGCTACACATACTGTGTGTCCTATCCCGGATGCCCCCAGGCACTCAGATAGTCTTCTTCCCTCTGTAGTTCCTGCAAATATTAGTATTTCCTTCAATTTGATAACCTCGCTTTGTAATCAGCCTTCCATTTATGATTTCCGAGCCGGAATTGCCTATAAATACAGTTGTAAACATATTTACCTCAGCCTTACTCAGCTCCTCCAGAGTACAGGTCACAGCCTTTGTTCCTTCTCTTCCTATATTTTCCACATAGCCACATGGCCTTTCCTTCTCTATTTTACGAAGCAGGATATCACAGGCCCTTTTCAAATAATCCTTTCTTTTATGACTGGATGGATTATAAATGGCAATGGAAAAATCTCCTTCTGCCGCTGCCTTCAGCCTTTTTTCAATGGTTTCCCAGGGTGTTAAAAGGTCACTCAGGCTAATCACACAAAAATCATGATTTAAGGGTGCTCCTAAGATTGCTGCACCACTGCTTGCTGCTGTAATCCCCGGAATCACAATAAGCTCCGTCTCCGGGTAATCCTTCCCTATTTCATACATCAGGGATGCCAGTCCATAGATTCCTGCATCACCACTGCATATCAAAGCGACCTGCTTTCCCTTGGCAGCTTCTTCAAAGCAAAGCCGACATCGTCCCTCCTCCTGCCGCATCGGTGTAGAGAACAGTTCTTTTTCTACGAACCGTTCTCCTAACAGCTTAATATACACCGTATAACCAACAATCACTGCTGACTGCTCTAAAGCCTCTATGGCTTCCCCTGTCATCATGTCTTCTCTTCCCGGTCCCATTCCTATGATATAAATCCTATTTCTCATCAAATTTAATTCTCCATTCTCTTCTGGCCGCTGCTATCGTCATTCCATCCTGTGCATACTTTTCATATATAAGCCTTCCTAAAGGCTCACAGGCCTTCAATGCCGCACGCTCACATACATTGTCAACACCTACTTTTTTCTTTACAAAGGCAGAGGAATGAAAGTCTCCGGTAAGCTCCATAAGCTCCTGCGAAGAATAAGTAAGAAAGGGTATGTTGTTTTTTCTGCTCCAGTCAAGGAATCCCTTCTCCTCTTTCTTTTGCTCAATAGAAGCCAGAGCCAGAAGCTGACAGACAGAAATCCCCAGCTTATCCATTGTTTGAAAAATCAAAGTTTCTATTTTATCTGCTTCCTTTCCCTTTCTACAGCCCATTCCTATCACATATTCCCTCGGCTTTAGTAAAAGAACTGCAGCAAAGGACCTCTCTTCTGCTGTTATCACAACATCCACAGGCTGCCGGGGTGGATACTCTAAAATCCTTATCTCCCCCGGTATTTTTTCCTCTGTCCTTCTATGTCCCGTCTCTATAGACATGGTAATTTGTTCTCCGGCAAGTACCTTTGCAGATACCCTCGCAATTCCTTCTCTATTCACAATATACAAGCCATTCTTTTTTGCGAACAAATCTACTGCAAACTTTTTATTGATATCTGTAGCCGTTGTAATTACTGGCACTGCACCTGTTTTTTGTGAAATCCGTTCAGCCAGCTCATTAGCTCCTCCCATATGTCCTGACAGAATGGGAATGACATAGCTTCCTTTCTCATCCATCACAAGCACCGGACTATCGCATAGCTTGTTCCTAATAACTGGTGCTATCGCTCTGACCGCAATCCCACAGGCTCCAATAAAAAGCAACCCGTTTTTTTCTTCCATCTGCCCCCTTACAAAGCTTTCAAGTTCTGGATCTACAAAGCAAACGGAACAGTCAGTTTTTTTCTCCAGACTAGCTCTGCATTTTGTAAACAGCGAAATATCCTCGTCCTCCCAGATCTCTTTTAGCTTTTCCGAAAGAGTGATTCCTTTTTCCGTAAAGCTAATCACAGTTAAACTCATTTTACGTCTTCCCTTGCCCTTCTGAATTCTGTTGAAAAATCAGCCGCATACAGCCTTGATTTTTTATAGTTCCGATGAGCAACAGCCTCTCCTACCAATATCAGAGCGGTCTTTGTAATCCCATGCTTTTTGGCTGTTCTGGCTAAATCTTCTATCGTACCTACAAAAGCCTTTTCCTCCGGCCAGGTTGCCTTATAGATAATCGCTGCCGGTGTTTCTTTAGGATATCCCCCTAAAATTAATTTTTTGCTTAATTCCTCAAGCATTCCTGTACTTAAATAAATCGCCATAGATGCCTGGTGTAGCGCAAGACTTTCAATGCTTTCCTTTGGCGGTACACTGGTTCTTCCTGCCATTCTTGTAATAATGAGTGTCTGGGAAACTCCCGGCAGAGTATACTCCAGATTTAAAGAGGAAGCTGCCCCAAAGCAGGCACTGACCCCCGGACAGCTTTCGTAGGAAATCCCCCTCTTCTCCAGCTCATCCATCTGCTCCCGCACAGCCCCATAGATACTCGGGTCTCCTGTATGAAGACGAATGACCATTTTTCCCTCTTTATCTGCCTGCTCCATAATTGCAATTATTTCCTCAAGCACCAGGCTGGCACTGTTATAAATTTTACATTCTGCCCCTGCGTAATCCAAAAGCTCCGGGTTTACCAGGGAACCGGCATAAATAATTACATCTGCCTGGCAAAGCAGACGCATTCCACGAACTGTTATTAAATCTGCTGCCCCTGTTCCTGCTCCAACAAAATAAACCATTTTTCTGCCTCCTTGCTTTTTGCTAATTCGCCAAACTCATTTGCATACATAATGCAGTCTATCTTAAGCTTTCCCAAAGCCCGTCTGTCCAGATAATAACAGATACGCTCCATAGCGTAATCCATAACCTTCCTGCGTTTTCCCTCTTTCTCTAAAAGCCTGACTGCTTCCTCTGTAGTTACACAAAAAAAAATCTCTCGGCTGCAGGCAGGATTTACCCCCGCTTTCATGGCAAAGGCTGCCAGCAGCTCCATTCTGCAATCACTCTCCCTAGAATGGGTATTCATAATCCCACCGGCCAGCTTAATTAGCTTTCCAATATGTCCTGTGAGGAGCAGCCTCTGAAAGCCCAGTTCCACTGCCATATCTATGGTAGCTCCAATAAAGTTACTGCACTTCACGCTTTTATCCAAATCATAACCATAGGTTCTTTTCATAAAATCAAGACCATAATTTCCCGGAGAAACTGCTACATAATCAAAGCCTTCTGCCCTTCTCTGCTTTAATTCTACCCGAATGGTATCCAAAATCGCCTGATTGCTCATAGGCTCTACAATCCCACTGGTTCCCAGAATAGATATCCCGCCGACAATTCCAAGCCTTGGATTAAAAGTCTGTGCCGCCAGTTGCCCACCCTCTGGCACAGATATTTCAACCCTTAGGCATCCTCTGTAATCTGCAAGCTCACATACCTCTAAGACCTCTTTTTTTATCATTTCCCTTGGCACATGATTGATGGCCGCACTCCCCACCGGCTGGTCAAGACCAGGCTTTGTAACCCGTCCTACACCGACTCCGCCATCAATATAGATTTCCTGGCCAATCTCTTTTTCAAAAGAAACCCTTGCATAAATTAAAGCCCCTGTTGTAATATCCGGGTCATCACCACCGTCCTTTTTTACTGCACAGCTAACCTCACTCTCGCTGCGGGTAATGTCCTCAAGCCCAGCCGTGTACAAAAGCCCTTTCGGCGTCTCTATTGTAATTTCCGTCTTTTGTTTTCCTGTCAGAAGCATGTAAGCGGCTGCCTTTGCAGCTGCAGCCGCACAGCTCCCTGTAGTAAAGCCATAGCGCATTTTCTACTTCCTTTCCATCTCATATAAAAGGGCATTACAGATAGCTGCTGCCACATTACTGCCGCCCTTCCTTCCACGATTTACAATGTAAGGAATATCGGTTTCCATAATCAGCTCCTTCGCCGCCTCTACATTGACAAAGCCCACCGGAACTCCAATAATAAATGCTGGTCTCCAGCTTCCCTTCTGTATCATCTCATATAGCTGTAACAAAGCGGTAGGAGCATTGCCAATTGCAAAAATAACCGGTCCTGTAAGCTCTGCGGCCATCTCCATGCTGACAGCTGCCCGGGTTGTTCCCCTTTCTTTTGCCAGAGCTGCCACTCTTTCTTGTGCCATAAAACAATGGGCCTCTCCACCAAAGCCCGCCAGGAGTCTTTTATTAATCCCAGCAAGAGCCATATTCGTATCCGTCACAATGCCGGCTCCTTTTCCTATCAACTCCTTTGCAATAGCAACAGCATCCTTAGAATAACAAAGGGTTCTCGTATAATCAAAATCTGCACTGGTATGTATCACCCGTTTCGTAATCATCTCCTGTTCCCTGGGAAGCCTTATGCCTCTAAAAGAAAGCTCCTGTGAAATAATCTCAAAGCTTCTTTTTTCGATTTCCTCTGGTAATAAGTGCTCTATCATCTTCAAAGTATTTCTCCTATCGTCCTTAGTAAAATGTCATTATCCTCCCTCTTCCTTACGGAAATCCTATAATACCCACTGGACAGGCCTCTGAAATTTTGGCAGTCCCGAAGCAGTATTCCCCGCTCTAAAAGCTTCTCATATAGCAAAGCCTTACTGTACACAAGAATAAAATCAGCTGCTCCCGGAAATACCAAAAGTCCCAGCTGCTCCAGCCCTTCTGACAGATAGTTTCTTTCTTTTTTCACATAGGCTTTTGTTTCCTGTACAAAGACTGTCTGCTCTGCACAGATACAGCCTGCCGCCTGGGCAAAGGTTGATAAATTCCACTCTGGAAGCTGTCTTTCTATCCTTTTTAAAAGCTGTCGATTACAAGAAACCAGATATCCCAGTCGCACACCGGGGATTCCATATATTTTAGTAAAGGCCCGCACAAGCAAAAGCCTGTCATATTTCTCAAGCTCCGGCAGTACAGATGCCTTTTCTTCACAAAATTCAATAAAGCATTCATCCAGCACTACCCAGATGCCCTTATCCTGACAATGGTTTAAAAGACATTCCAAATATGCTTTGCCAATTAACCTCCCCGTCGGATTATTCGGATTGGCAAGGAAAACAATATCTACCTCCTCTGTCAGAAGCTTAAAAAGCTCTTCCCCAGGTAAAAAATCATTTTCCTTCTTCATCGTATAATACAGGATTTCTCCCGGTACTGCCTCTGCTGCATACTCATAACCATAAAAGGATGGTACAGGAATAACCGTTTTTCTCGGAGCAATTGTATGAACAAGCCCCATAAAAAGCTCAGAGGCTCCATTTCCAAAGAGCAGATAATCCTCCGGTACAGACAAAGCCCTGCTGACCACTTTCTTTAGCTTCTCTGCCTGGATATCAGGGTAGCTGCTGCAAAGTTCTACGGCTTCCTTTAGACTAGTCCTTACTGCTTCTGGCATTCCAAGAGGATTTACATTGACTGAAAAATCCAGGCTGACCTGATTTCTGTAAATATCACCACCATGTATGTCCTTCATCCCTTACCTCCTTTAAATCAAAGATATGGCTGCCATCAAAAAAAGGCTCAAAACCTCACACATCCATGCTGTCATATACATCAGCTGATTAGTCCGCCAGATATCTTCATATTCCACTCCTCTTATCCGGTCTCCTATGTAAGGCTTCCTTACTATTTTGCCAAAATAAGTGGCATCTCCAGCCAGCTGTATTCCAAGAGCTCCGGCACATACTGCCTCTGTCTGTGCTGAATTAGGACTGGCATGATTTCTTTTATCCCTTCTATATATATAACAGGCTCTCCTTCCTGAAAAGCTCTTTCCACCACAAAAGGCTGCAAAAATCATAAAGTATGCACTTATCCTTGCAGGAATAAAATTTACAGCATCATCCAATTTTGCAGCAGCTCTTCCAAAATACAGATATTTGTCATTTTTATAGCCAATCATAGAATCCATGGTATTTACTGCTTTATAAAAGAAGCCCAGCACAGGCCCTCCAAGAGCTGTATACAGCATTGGTGCAATTACACCATCCGAGGTATTCTCTGCCACAGTTTCTATCGCTGCCTTTGCTACTCCCTCTTCATTTAAAACAGCGGTATCCCTGCCTACAATCATGGAAACTGCCTTTCTTGCCTTTTCCAGATTTCCCTCCTTCAGCTCCTTATATACCTTCATACTTTCCACCCGCAGACATTTCACAGCCAACAGCTGATAGGTCATTATTGCTTCTATTATAACTCCCATACAGGGATGAAGCTTATAGGCTCCTACTAAAATTAGTGCTGCTAAGGTAACACTCGCCACCAGTACTACAGCTGTAAGAAAAACTCCTTTTTTTAGTTCACCTTTTTCATCTCTGCTGCAAGTTCTGCCTAACAGGCGTTTTTCCAGTCCCGCTATCAAGGCTCCTATCGCCCGTACCGGATGAGGAAGCCAGTACGGGTCCCCCAGCAGCAGGTCCAAAAGAAAGCCTGCAAAAAAAGCTTGCATATGATAAATCATAATCTCATTCTCCTTAGTTCCACAATAGCAGGCTCCTCTAAGCAGCCTGCCAGTGTAGCTGTATAGCCGCCACCATTAGAAACCTGATAATCAAAATACTGGCCGCCGCAATACTTGTTCAGTACAGCCATAATCGTGCCACCATGCACTACCATTCCTACAGTCTTTGAACTATTCTGGTTCTCTTTTGTAAGCGTAGATAGCTCCTTTAGCATTCTTTGAAAGCCACAGCCAGAACGCAGTTTAAAAGCCTCCTGACTCTCTCCCTCCGGAAAAGGAAGGGTGCCATTACTCTCAAGCCATGTCTGATACCGCATATCACCCTTAAGCTCCCGGTAATTCTTTCCTTCAAAGACACCGAAATCTATCTCTTTCCATTCTGGAATAATAACAGCCTCTTTGTCCGGATAAAGCAGCCTGGCAGACTCCAGGCACCGCTTCATGGGACTTGTAAACAAATAATCTATCTGTTGGTAACAGCCTTTTTCCTTAAGCCTTAACAGCTCTTTTTTTCCTTCCCGGCTAAGGGGCTCATCCTCTCTTCCAAGATAGCGTTGCTCCTTATTCGACTCCGTAGCTCCGTGACGGATAAATACCAGCTTTATTTGATTTTCCGGCTGATTCCACATAGGCTGCCCATGACCTCCTTTAGCCTAAAATATCTACGATTGCCGCTGCTGCCAGCATACAGCCTTCGCTGATTACTACAAAATATCCTGCCGTATCTCCGGTAATTCCTCCAAGTTCCCTTTTGCAGCGGACATAGTAATAAGCTAAGGCCGCCAGAGCCGAAGCTGCTATAAGGGCTCCCGCATAAGGATTCGTAAGTAGCATGAAGGCAATCACTATACCAGTCTGCACATATAAAGCTATTCTTACAATCCTTTTGTGGGCATTATCTGCAAAAAGAAAAAGAAGCCCCTCCCTTTTTGCGGAAGGAAAAGATATCACTCCTATTCCACTAAGACAACGGGATAAGCAAAAGCCTGCACACACGATTTTTAGCAGAGCCCTATCCCGGATTTCCGAAAAAGCCCCCAGATAAATAAGTCCGTAGGCCGCCAGCATAATGACCGCAAAGGCCCCAATATGAGAATCCTTTAAAATTTCCAGCTTTTTCTCTCTAGGCTGATAGGACTGAAATGCATCCATAGTATCCATAAAACCATCTACATGAAAGCCTCCTGTCAGAAGCAATGGAATCACTGCACCAATCAGCGTATAACAAAGCCTCTCTATTCCACAGCCTTCGCATAACATTCCCCACAGGTAAAGCAAAAAACCTATTACAGCTCCGACCCAGGGAAAAAAGCAGAGTACATATTTCATATCCTCTTCCTTCCATGCAAGCTGCGGTACAGGAATTTTAGAATATATGGAAAATGCAATAAAAAAAGCCTTTATTATCTGCATTGCTATCTCTCCTTTATAACATTAGGAATTCCTTCCACTACCTCGATTACCTGATCTGCTAAATCAGCAAGTCTTTCATTGATATCTGCCACAGTCTGAATATATTCCATCGTAGCCTCATCATACTCTGTCCCAGCTTCAAATGCACTATTACTGACAATTACAAGATGCCTAAGACTTAATCCCAGCTTCTCGACCTCGTTTACCACCTTATCTGCTGCCAGCGGACCAGGAAGCATGGTTTCCCCATGAAACATTTCATTGGCAGTCAGATTGGAAATACATTCTAAAAGGGCCGTTTCCATCCTAACATTCTCTATTTTGTCCATTACCCTGTAGATATCTACAGGCTGCTCTATGGTAACAAAACCTTTACCCCTTCTCTGCTTTCGATGTCTTTCTGCCCTTATCCTCCCTTCCTCATCAAAAACCTCCATTGTCGCGAGGTAATATTTTCTATTCTTTTGAGAAAGCTGAGCCGTATATTCCTCTGCATAGGCAGATTTTCCACTGCCGCTTTTTCCCATAATCAATGTAATCATTTTTCAATGCCTCTTATACTGTTCTATCTCTATATCTGAAAAGGTGGTTCTGTCATTGTAAACACTCAGTGCCATATCTAACAGGGCAAGCATCATGACAGCTCCTGTCCCTTCTCCCAAAGCCATTTTTCCATCTATCACCGGCTCCAGCTTAAGCTCCTTCATAAGCATTTCTACTGCAGGCTCTTTTCCCTTATGAGAAGGGATAAGATAAGCCCTTGTACCAGGAACCATCCGTTCTGCCAGAAGAGCCGCCACCATACTGATTACGCCATCCAGCACTACTGGCACATGATAAAGTGCTCCACCGATACAAACCCCTGCAAGGCCTGCAATATCAAGCCCGCCAACAGATGTCAATATGTCAACCACATCTGCCTTTTCCAAATCGTATTTTTCTATTGCCTCTTTTATCATCTGCTGTTTACAAAAAAGTCCTTCATCGCTTAGTCCAGCTCCCCGGCCTGTGACCCTTTCTGCCTCACAATGCAAAAGAGCTGCTGCTACCGCACTGCTTGTAGTGGTATTCCCGATTCCCATCTCTCCTGCTGCTACTATCTGGTAGCCTGCCATCTTGCAGCTAAACACCATGTCAATCCCTACTGCAACTGCCTGAATTGCCTCTGTCTCTGTCATAGCCTTTTCCTTCTTAAAATTTCTGGTTCCGCAGCTTATTTTCCGATCCACTACCCCTGGTATTGGGCTTTTTTGATTTATTCCAATATCAACAGGTATCGTATCAGCTCTGATTTTTTCGGCCATTCTCCCTACACTGGACTGCTTCTTTGTCATTGCCTGGACAACTGCCAGTGTAACCTCCTGTCCACACTGACTGACACCCTCTTCTACAATCCCGTTGTCAGCACACATGATAATAACAGCCTTTTTAGAAATATCAATTTTATCCGTACCTGTAATTGCTCCGATTTGAGCTGTTAAAGCTTCAAAGCTTCCCATTCCGTCGATAGGCTTGGCAATCAGATCCCAGTTCCTTAACACCCTTTTTCTTATCTTACTATCTGGTGTCTCTATTCTCAGCTGATTAAGTTCCTTTCTTCTAAAGCTGCTCCAAACGGGCCTCCCTAAGCATTCCATAGATTTCCTCCATATTCAGATACTCTCTTAGTGTATCTGCTAATTTATCATACTGTGTTTCCTTATAGATCTGATAGTCCATAAGCCCTTCCTTTTCTATTTCAATTCCCTTTTTCCCTGCCAGGGCCCTTATGATAGCTTCAGTTGCCTCCTTCTGATCAAATAGACCATGAATATAAGAACCATACACATTTTTCCCATCAGATACCACATTTCCCGGCTCCTTCTTTTCCCCACAAAAAAAGGTCTGTCCCATGTGAATTTCATAGCCCTCAAAGTCTAAGCCCGAAAGCTCCTTAAATAAACCCTCCAGCCTACTTACCATACCCTTTGTCTGGCACCGCTTTTTTTCCTTCTTTAATACCGTCTGAAGCGGCAAAAGTTCCATCCCCCGGATACTGCCTCCTTCCTCCACCCTTTCCGGATCAGCTATCAGCCTTCCAAGCATCTGATAGCCGCCACAGATACCAAACACTGGTGTTTTTTCTGCCTGTTGCTTTATTGCTGCCTCTAAACCATTCTGTCTCATCCATTTCAAATCACCAATTGTATTTTTACTTCCTGGAAGAAAAATCAAATCCGGGTGCCGAAGCTCCTCTACTGAGGACACATAACGTACCGATACCTCCGGCATCTGTTCAAACACATTAAAATCCGTAAAATTAGAAATCCTCGGGTATCGGATTACCGCAATATCGATAAGCCCTGTCCCCTTTTTCTCAAACCGCCCTGTCAGACTATCCTCATCCTCCAGAGACAGCTCCATGTAAGGTATAACTCCTGTCACAGGAACTCCTCCCTTCTCATAAAGCATTTCTATTCCCGGATCAAGTATGGATTTGTCTCCCCGGAATTTATTGATAATAAGCCCCTTTATCCTTTCTCTTTCCTTCTCAGTCAGAAGCACAAGTGTACCTAAAAGCTGTGCAAAGACACCGCCTCTGTCAATATCGCCTACTAAGAGCACTGGGGCATCTACCATTGCGGCCAGTCCCATATTTACAATATCATTCTGTTTTAAATTAATTTCTGCCGGACTCCCAGCTCCTTCTATTACAACAATATCTGCCAGCTCCTCCAGCCTTAAAAAGGCTGCCTTAATTTCAGGAATTAGTGTACCTTTATAGTCAAAATAATCCCTTGCACTCATGCTGCCAACCACCTCTCCATTCACGATGACCTGGGAGCCGGTGTGGCTTGTAGGCTTTAAAAGAATCGGATTCATGCAGACCATTGGTTCAATTTTCGCTGCCTCTGCCTGCATCGCCTGTGCTCTTCCTATCTCAAGTCCTTCCGTTGTAATAAAGGAGTTGAGAGCCATATTCTGCGACTTAAAGGGTGCTACACGGTATCCATCCTGCTTAAAAATCCTGCACAGCCCTGCCACCAAAAGGCTCTTGCCAGCATTGGACATGGTTCCCTGAACCATAATAACCTTTGCCATATATTTTCTACCCTTCCATCATTTTTTCATCTCAATTTCCATTCCCTGCTGTATCGCATAGGAAAGCAATTCCTTATTTGCAGCCTCCAGCGTTCCAAATATCTCCTTACAGCAAATGACCCGTTTACAGGAGTCCATTCGCTCCTTTGCTGTCTCTATCAAAATATCCGTGATTGGCTCAAAAGCCTTTGCCTTTATAACCTCTGCTGCCAGAGCCTTTGCCACCGGATAGTCCAAGTCATTTTCAAATATAATACCTGTCATAAAAGAAAGTCCCTGCCGCTGCAGACTATGGTATATCTGTCTTCCACAGCCTCCGCCAGCTATTACAAATAAAAAAGGCTCACCCCTAGCTGCATCCAGCTCCATATTTCCATTAACCTCATCAAAGCTGCCTGTTTCTATAGAAAATAACCTTGAAATATAGCCTGGCTGAAATATCTCCTCCGGTCTGCCAAGGCGTTCCACGTAGTTCCCATTAATACAGAGGATTTTATCAGAAACTCTCTCTGCCAGTTCCAGCTCATGGAGAGACATAATGACAGTCAGCCCCTTTTTCCTCCTCATTTCCTGCAAAATAGATAAAAATTCCAGCTTATACTTTACATCCAGATAAGAGGTCGGTTCATCCAGAATAATAATTTCCGGCTCCTGACAAATAGCTCTTGCAAGCATAACCCTCTGCCTTTGACCATCACTGATGCATGTAAAATCCTGTTCCTTAAGCTCTGTCACATGAACAAGCTCCATTGCCTCTTCCACCACCTGATAATCTGCCTCCGACAAAATACCCAGCTGACCGGTATAGGGATACCTTCCAGTAGCAACCACTTCTTCACAGGTCATCATTTCTGAACGCAGTTTTTCAGTCAGCAGGATTGCCATTTTCTGTGACAGCTGCGTACCGGAAAGCTGATTTAAGCTTTGTCCATCCAGATAAATAACTCCATGGATAAGTTCAAGCTGCCTTGCAATGCTTTTCAAGGCCGTAGATTTACCCACACCATTTGGCCCAATCAGTGTCAGAATTTCTCCTTTTTCCAGCCGGATTTCCATATTTTCAATCAAAGGCTTCTTATGATAGCCCACACTCATTTTCTCTGTTTGAAAATAATACTCCATTAGTCTATCTTCTCCTTATTACGGTTTACCATAATCCACAACACTACTGGTGCTCCAAAAATTGCCGTCACCGTGCTGATGCTCAGCTCTGTAGGTGTAAACAGGGTTCTTGCAAGCAAATCACAAAACAGGCAAAATACACTTCCTCCCAGGAAGCAGGCTGGTATCATTAAAATAGGCTTTGTCGTTCCTAAAAGATGTTTTACTAGATGTGGTGCCGCAATTCCTACAAAGGAAATCGGCCCTGCATATGCCACAATACAGGCAGATAAGATACTGGATAAAATAACCAGCATAACACGAAGCAACCGGATATCAACTCCCATGTTTTTCGCATATGCTTCGCCCAGCTGATATGCACTTAACGGCTTTGACATCAAAAATACAGCTATAAAAGTAACTATCGTCACAGCTGACATAACGGTTACATGCTCCCAGTTCATACCAGAAAAGCTTCCTCTAGACCAGTTATGCAGATTTACAATATCTGCATCATTAGCAAAGGTTACTACAAGCTCTGTAATTGCCGAGCAAATATAACCAATCATTACTCCGCTAACAACCAGCATAGATATGTTATTTACCCTGCGGGACATCAAAAGTACAAATCCCATAGATATCATAGAGCCCAGAAATGCAGCAATAATAAGTACTACAGAGCTTACTGTAATTGCCCTTTCCATTAAAAATACCATAACCCCTGCCACTATCATCTTTGCTCCGGAGGAAATACCAAGAACAAAAGGCCCTGCAATCGGATTATGAAAAAAGGTTTGTAAAAGATACCCTGCAAGTGCCAGAGCTCCTCCCAGTACCATAGCCGCTGATGCCCTTGGCAGCCGGATATCCCATAGTATTCTTTCCATTGTTTTATCCATTTTCTGCCCTGCAATACTTTTTCCAATATCCGATAAAGGAATTTCCACACTTCCGATACAAATATTCAAAGAAAAAAATAATACCACACCTAATACAAGGAAAAGAAAGGCCGCTATGTATCTTACCTTTTTATTCCACTGCATATGAATCCTCCTGCTTCAGGCGGAAAAGATATCTCATACCTTCTTCTCCTTTTCCCTGAAGCATCCTGTGAATGTCCTCAATTAAATAGCCAATCGACATAGACTGCTGGTACATATCATTGGAAGTACAGAAAACATTTCCTTCCTGCACCGCCTTAAAATCCTCTAAAGATGGACATTTGTCAAGAAGCTCCTCTATAGAGACAACACCACCGTCTATCGAACTATTGTAAATAATAAAATCCACATCCCTCGCACCGCTATAAAACTCTTCTATCTGCATATTTATCGTAGACCTTTTAGACTCTGGATCACCCAGCTTGTCAAAAACATATTTTCCCCCTGCAAGCTCTATCATTTTGGGTACATAATCAGAGCTTTGACGCACCTGTACCAGTCCATTTGATGTAATAAAAAAGAATGCAACTGTTTTATCCGTTTTTTCATCCGCTGTTACTGCTTCTAAAATCTCCATCTGCCTGTTAAAGACCTTTTCTGCCCTTTCTTCCTTTCCCACTAAGGCTCCAAAAAACTTAATCCACTCTACCCTGCCCAACGGATGAGACTCATAACTGGAATACTCTATCATAACCGGAATTCCAAACTCCTCAAGCATCTCTACCACCTCCGGCGAATGAGATACCATCATGTTTTCAATAGCCAGAGAACAATTTTTTGAAACAATCAGTTCATAATCCGGCTTATTATATTTCCCTGCATACAAAAGTGTTCCCTTTTCCATAGCTTCTTTTGCCGCTTCAATATACCAGCCACTCTCCTTTTGTCCAGAGAGTGTAATGGTATCTATCGCATCCAACTCACAAAACATATCCATAACTGCAGATGCAACCAGATAAAGATTTTTTATCGGACGCTGCAAAACAACAACTGCTTCTCCAAGTCCTTGGGGAATATCTTTCCCCTTTGGCACGACAAATAACTTTCTACCATCCTTTATCGTCAATAAGGTATAACCACCCTCATAATAATCTACCGAAAAATTCTCTGCAAACTTAAGCTCCATACTTCCTTCATATACAAGCTCCGTTCCTTCTGTACCAGAGGTAAAACCAGAAGCAGGACTGCCGCAGCCACTTAGCCCCAGCAGTCCCAGCAAAAGCAAACAGTATAACAGTATCAGCTTTTTTCTTCCTGTCATTATATCTTCCTCTATTTTACAGCCTTCATCGTATCCGAGTGAAAGGTAAGTGTATACTCGATTTCATGAGGCTTGCTCATGGCTACTGTGTCTCCAATTACTTCCATTTTCTCATCAAATGCGGAAACAGGAATCTCAAATACAGAATTTCCTTCTGTGTTAACGGGCAGATATTTTTCTCCATCTACCAGCATATAATCATAATTCGGGCTACTCCATTCTATTGTTGCAACTTTTGTATCTCCTGTTACCGTAATTGTTGTCGGAGAAGTAATCGTTGTCTTTCCGCTTCCCCCTTCCAAGGTCACATCAATTGTATATGTACCAGCCTTGGCTTTCACTTCAGAAGAGACTTCCGAAAGAGTTGCAGAAAGGAAGGTAAGCTGCCTGTCATACCAGGCTTCCTTCTTTTTACTGAAGGCTGCACAATCTATCGGCATATCCATGGCCTCTACTGGTATTGTATAGGTATAAGCCCCCTCTGCATCCTCCTCATAAGGAATGCAGTCTGTATCTTGTGAACTTTCTGCCTGCTGTGCTGTTCCTAAGTAAAGCTTACTATACCCCTTTCCGCTAAGGGTAAGTACTGCTGTCATATTTCCATCGGTTACGGAAAGCTCTGCTTTTACAACTTTAAACATGGAAGAGCTTGATTCGACCTCAACGCAGTATTTTCCATTTGCAATGCTATCTACCTTTGAAACTGTCTTTTTTACTCCGGTAAAGCCGTTTCCTTCTGTGATTGCCGCCCTTACATGGTCTACATAAAGCTTCTGGATTGCAGGAATCTGCCCCAGACCTTCAATTATGCATTCAACCGTATAGCCCTCTCCTTCCAGAACTGACTTCCAGGAATCCTCTTCTTCTCCTGCCATATCATTGTTCGCATGGTCTCCTGCTACTACCATCAAAGGCTCAAGAATCACCCTTTTGTAGACTCCCTTTTCCTCCAGAGCAACAACTACGTCATCCAGGGAAGGCTCTGCCTCTACAGTACCAATATAATAGTTTTCATAACCACTTTCTATTAGTTTATCCTGAAGCTTTGCATAAACACCATTCGATTCTGCTTCTGTTCCATGTCCCATAAAGCAGATGGCTGTCGTTCCATCGTCATATTCTGCTGTTTTTTCCGTAATTGCCTGGATTACTCCATCAAAATCAGCATCACTTGTAAGAAGCGGCTCACCTAGGATAATTTTTTCAAATTTATCCTGATAATCCGTCAATTCCTTTACCAGGTCATTGTATTCATAGCCATTCATTAAATGTGTAGGTTGTACTACTAATTCCTTCACACCATCTTTTGCAGCCCTGTCCAGTGCTTCTGTTACATTATCAATTTCCAGGCCATCACGCTCCTTTAGCTTGTCAATGATAATCTGGCTGGTAAATGCTCTCCTTACCTCATATTCCGGGAATTCTTCGGTAATTGCCTTCTCAATCGCCCCAATTGTAGCATCTCTGCTATCATTATAGCTTGTTCCAAAGCTTACTACTAAAATTGCAGCATTACTTTCTTTTTGTTCCTTCTGTGCCTCTGTACTTTGGCAGCCTCCCAGACAGCATACACATAAGATTACTGCCAGAAGCCTTGCAAATCGTTCTTTCATATTTTCCTCATTTCTGCAGTTGCCTGCTATTTTCTATAAATTAAATATGCTTTACTTTAAAACGATGGCTTTCCCACAAAACGCAACAAAAAGAAAAACCCTTTCCTATACAGGTAAAGGGTTTGTACACAAAAGAAATCTGCCCAGTGCATATCCTTCCAAAAGGAAAACTGACACTGTGCAAATATAACGTACAACCAGTTACTCGTGGTCTGAAACAATCGTTTCTGTACAACAATAAGGCAGGTCTCCCGGCTTATAGATCATCACATCAGCCATCTTCCCAGTTTCCCAGTGATATCTCGGCTTCTGCTCCTTAATTACGGTGACGAGTTCGCACAGGATTTGCACCTGTTTCCCTTTTCACCGGAACCAATCATTCTTAATTGTTCCGACACCTTACTGTTACATATTCAATTTTCGCCATTATATCATATTTCTGTCAGCGATTCAAGTTATTCCTTACAAATCCACTTTTAAATTCTGTTTCTTGATTCCATGCTTTTCTGCATATCCTGTCAGAATCATAGTTAAGGCACCATCACCTGTTACGTTGCAGGCTGTACCAAAGCTATCCTGCAGTGCAAAAATTGTAAGCATCAGAGCTGTTCCCGTCTCGTCAAAGCCAAGAACTCCGGTAATTAAGCCTAAAGAAGCCATAACTGTACCACCTGGTACACCAGGAGCTCCAATAGCAAAAATACCTAACAAAAGACAGAATAAAATCATATTTGGCAGGGTTGGTAAGGTTCCGTAAAGAATCTGGGATACTGTCATAACAAAGAATACCTCTGTTAATACGGATCCACACAGATGAATGTTAGCAAACAATGGAATACCAAAGTCTACCATATCATCTCTTAAGGTTGGCTCAGACTTCTTTGCACAACGCAGAGCTACTGCCAGTGTTGCTGCAGAGGACATGGTTCCTACTGCTGTAATATAGGCTGGTCCATAGTTCTTAAGAACATCCATTGGGTTTTTTCCGGAATAAGCACCGCCAATACCATATAAAAGTGCCAGCCAAATATAATGACCAATCATAACAATAACAATTACTGTCAGGAATACTGGTAACTGCTTTGTAATTGTTCCTTCATAAGACAAGCTGCAGAAGGTCAATGCAATAAATATTGGAAGAATTGGAATAACTATCTTTGTTACGATAGAAAGTACAATCTGCTGGAACTCTTCCAGAACACCGGTAATTGTTGTTGCCTTTGTCCAGGTAGCTGCCAGACCTACTAACAGTGAAAATGCCAGAGCACTCATAACCGGCATAATCTGTGGAATATCCAGCTGGAATACTACTCCCGGAAGCTCCTTTAAGCCTTCAACCTCAGATACAATTGACAGATGAGGAATCATTAAGAAACCTGCCACCATTGAAAAAAGTGCTGCACCTACAGAAGAAACATAGGCACTACTTACTGCTACACCAAGCATTCTGGAAGCATTGCCGCCAAGTCTTGTAATACTTGGTGCAATAAATCCAATGATAATCAATGGTACACAGAACATAATAACCTGATTCATGATATACTTCAGTGTTACCACAATTCCCATAATCATAGGATTAAACACCTGTCCTAAAAGAATACCTATGATTACTCCTAAAAGTAACTTAAACGGTAAACTGCTTGCAAACCTTTTCATAGCTTCTTACTCTCCAATCATTATTTTTTTATATCTTCCTTTCCCGGGCAGCCAACAATTCCCAGGAATAGCTTTTATCCGGCCTCAAACCGACTAATCTATGCTTGTAAATTCATATCCTTTCTTTTTATTATACCAGACCATAAGATAATATAGCGGAATTCCAACCACCATTGCCCCTAAACCGATTAACAGCTTCTTTCTGTCTGCATTGAACAGCAGCCAGAGGCTGACTAAAGTTGATATAATCGGGATGACCGGACCAAATGGCACCTTAAAGTTAGTTTCCATTCCACGCTTTCGAAAAATTAAAATAGAAAGACAGGTTGGTATGTATTGTGTAAATCTTGAAATAACACTGATTGCAGCTAATGTGGTAAAGCTGCCTGAAAGAGCCACTGGAAGGGCAAGCGCCACTGTTACTATAATTGCCACAACCGGAGTTCCCCATGGTGTTTTTTTCGAGATGAAGTGAGGCACCATATGGGTTTCACTTAATGCAAGCAAGCCTCTTGGTGCATAAAAGGACTGTGCTATATTGATTCCGCCGATAGAAACCAAAGTGCCTGCCGTAACGATAGCTCCGCCTGCAGAACCAAGGAATGTGTGTGCCATAGCATCCACAACCGGTGTTTCTGTTCCGCCCAGTGCTCCTCCTAATATCCCTATGCTGACAAACTGGATTAAAAAGTAGACAACGGACACTGTACAGATCGAAATAACTATTGCCAGTGGTATATTTTTTTTTGGATTTTCCATATCCTCTGATGCAGTCGCAATCGATTCAAATCCCGTAAATGCATAAAATACTAAAATTGCTGTTTCAGAAAAGGTTCCTACCGTGATTCCTTCTGCCATAACCGGGGAATAATTCCCACCTTTGATAAAGAAGATGCCCACAGCGATGAATAAAACCAGTGGAATCAGTTTGCCCACGGTCGCTATATTATTGATATATTTTGTCAAATCCACGCCGATGTAATTAACCGTTCCAAGGCCTACTAAAATCACTGTTACAATAATTGCCTTTACTGTACCACTGCCGGCGGCAGGCCAAACCGCTGAAAGTGCCGTAACAAAACCAACGGCCATAGTTGCCCAGGCTATAATCTGAACCATGTATTTCATAATTCCCACTTCAAAGCCCGGAAGATTTCCAAAGGCCTCTTTTACATAAACGTAGGCAGCACCATTGGATTTAAAGTAGCCGGCTGCCTCTGCAAAGCAAAGAGCCATAGAGCCTGCAAGCAGGGTTATAAACAGATAAACCGCCAAGCTGTTTGTTCCCATTAACGCATAGGCTTTTCCCGGCAGTAAAAAGATCCCTGAACCAATAATGGAATTAATTCCCAGCAAAACAATGCTGTACAAACCAAATTTTTTACTTTTGTTTTCTTTCATCCTCTCGTACATCCTTTCTATCTGTTATATTTTTCTTAGAAAGTTCTGGAGCAACCGGATCATATCCTTGTTTCCCTGTGCTGCCATCATCTCAGGGTGCCACTGCACTGCAGCGATAAAGCTCTCTTTTAAAGACTCTATTCCTTCAATCACTCCATCCACGGATCTGGCAGTCACTGAAAATCCCTCTGCTACCTCCTTGATTGCCTGATGATGGTAGCTGTTGACCAGTAGCTTTTCAGGTAGGCATTCTCCTAAAAAACTGTCTTTGCAAATTTCTACCTGATGGGTTCCCGCATATCTTGGGGCTGACTGGCTGTGCTTTATGCTGTCTGGAACCTGCTTTTTAATATCCTGGTACAGGGTGCCGCCAAAGGCGACATTAATGGCCTGAATGCCCTTGCATATCCCAAAAACCGGCTTCCCAAGCTCTCTTGCTGCTTTGATAACCTTAAAATAATAATCATCTACCTCCTGATAGATAAAGCCTTGCTCCCACATAGGCTCTTCGCCGTATGACTGAGGGTACAAATCATAACCACCGGAGAGAAGGATGGCATCCACCCCTTCTAACTGTGTCCTGACTATTTCCTCCTCATCCATCACAGGAAGTATTACTGCTGCACCTCCTGCCAATCCAATACTTTTTACATAATCTCGATTCACATAATCCCTTTTGATGCCGGGGAACATTCCGCCATCCATAACCAGGATATTCCCCACAATTCCAACTAAAGGCTTCTTCACTTCACCCTGACTCCTTTCTCCTATGTCTTTCCCTCCGAAATCGGATTCCTTCGTGCAAATTATTCTCCAATCATCATTTTTATGATTTCCTCGTTGGTTTCTCTCATGCCTTCTTTTCCCAGGCGACCAACGTTTTTAAGGGTAGCTTCGACTCCCTTAGTTACAATTCCGTCACCTTCATAGAACTGCTGTCCGCGGATGTACATATTATATCCCAGAATACCCGCATCCACTGCAGCAGCAATCTTTGCCGCACAGGACGCCTTTGCTCCGTCACAAACAATACCGGATACAATTGCCAGGGCATTTACAACAGTATGTATTACTTCCTCATAACCGCCACCGCACAGATAAGCAATACCAGCTCCAGCTCCGGCCCCGGCATTTACAGCTCCACAATAAGCAGACAGTCTGCCTATTGGTGTTTTCTGGTGAATTGCTGTCAGATTAGAAAGGGCTAAAGCCCGATACAGCTTTTCTGAGCTGACCTTTTTCTCCTTTGCATATACCATGACTGGTACGGAAACGGTAATTCCCTGATTACCACTTCCTGAGTTAATGATAACCGGAAGCTCACAGCCATTCATACGAGCGTCTGAGCCTGCTGCTGCCATCGCCTTTGCTCTGGTTTGTACATTATCTCCCTCCATATCCAGAAGTACCTTGCCAATATTAGCTCCATAGGTTCCCCGAAGCCCTTCCTCAGCAATCGCATAATTGTACTCCATCTGCTGATCCAGAACTTCTTTAATCTCGGCAACATCTACGCTGTTAATAAAGTCCCAGATATCCTCCATATTAAGGAGAGAACGATCCGTAAGGCCCTCTTCCTCTTCACTTGCCACTTCGGATTCCTTAAGAATTTTCCCATTGTGCTCTATCAATACGATATTCGTGTGATAGTTTTCGATTCTTACCCGGGCATAATCCTCACCCTTATACAACGTAATCAGTATATCAAAATTAATTCCATTATTCAAATGCTCCACCGAAATTTCTGTATTTTCCAGAAATTCTCGCATTTTTTCTATCTCCTCTTTTGTTACCTCAGAAATCACCTCCAGCTCCTTATCCGGATCACCTGCAACAATACCTGCGACTGCGGCTGCCGGTATTCCCTTTAAGTGATTGGTATTTGGTACAATAACAGATTTGACATTCTTAATAATGCTTCCACTGGCACCTATCACAACCCGATCCGGCAGCTCACCCAGAGTCTTTCTGGCAATCGCTGCCGCATAGGCAAGAGCAATTGGCTCTGTGCAGCCCATAGCCGGAAGCAGCTCTTCCTTCAATATCTGTATATATGCATTATATTTTGGATTTGACCTTTCCATGCTATCACTAATTCCTTTCCTCATTTTTATAAAAACTCTTTCCCGGAAATAAGCTTTCATCTTGTTTTTTGAATAACTATACTATATCATAGAAATAAATATATGTAAAATTTATTGTTTTTATAATATTATTAAATAATTTTTATACTTATGTAAAAGGGAGCAGAAATATATGGAAATACGCGAGCTTATAACCTTTCTCCAGGTTGCAAATCAACAGAGCTTCTCTAAGGCTGCCAAAATTCTTGGGTATACCCAGGCTGCAGTTACCATTCAGGTTAAACAGCTGGAGACCGAATTAGACACCCGGCTTTTCGACCGTATCGGTAAGCAAATTACCCTAACCCACCAGGGAGAAATATTCTATCAGTATGCCACCAGCATTTTGAAGAGTATTGAAGAGGCCCGAGATGCTGTTACAGATTCTCCTGAACTAAACGGACGGCTGGCTATCGGCGGAATTGAATCTATATGTGTTTCCTTTCTTCCCAAGCTCATATATGAATACCACCGGCTGCACCCAAAAGTAGAAATCAGTATTGTTACAGATTCTCCAAGTGTACTTCTGGATCAGATGAATAAAAATGTTCTGGATATTGTCTACTTTATGGACAAGCGAATGTATGACTCTAAATGGGTTAAGGTTCTGGAATTACCGGAGGACATTATTTTCGTTGCTTCCTCTAATCATCCTTACACAAAAAAAGATGACCTGACACTCAGCCAGGTCATCAAAGAACCCTTTATTCTCACGGAAAAAAATGCCAGCTATCGCCATATCCTGGATCAGTATCTGGGTGCCTATGATATGGAAATCCATCCTTTTTTGGAAAGTGGAAACACGGATTTTCTAATCAAGCTTCTCCGTACAGATACGGGCATTTCCTTTCTTCCAAAATTCACTGTCCAAAGCCGTATTGATGCAGGAACTCTGGCTGAAGTAAAGGTAACAGATTTCAATATGCGTATCTGGCGTCAAATTGTATATCATAAGGATAAATGGGTCACCAGAGAAATGATGGCCTTTTTAGAGCTGGCAAAAGCCATGTCCTAAGCCGTCCTTTCAAACTGGCTATTGTACAGCTGTGCATAAAAGCCTCCGGCCGCCAAAAGCTCCTTATGATTTCCCTGCTCAATAATATCTCCATCCTTCATAACTAAAATCAGGTCAGCATCCCGGATGGTAGATAAACGATGGGCAATAATAAAACTGGTTCTTCCCTTCATCAGATTATCCATAGCCTTTTGAATCTGTACCTCCGTTCTCGTATCGACGGAGCTTGTCGCCTCATCCAGAATCAGAATCTTCGGGTCTGCCAAAATAGCCCGTGCTATTGTTAAAAGCTGCTTCTGTCCCTGAGAGATATTACTGCTTTCTTCGTTTAGAATCATATCATAGCCGTCCGGCTGTGTTTTAATAAAATGATGGGCATGGGCTGCCTTTGCAGCCTCAATTACCTGTTCCTTTGTGGCATCCAGCCGTCCATAGCGGATATTGTCCATAATGCTTCCCTTAAAAAGCCAGGTATCCTGAAGCACCATACCGAACATTTCTCTTAATTCACTTCGGTTAAATTCTCTTAAATCATGGCCATCTACCTTAATCGAACCCTGATTGACATCATAAAACCGCATTAAAAGCTTAATCATTGTCGTTTTGCCGGCACCGGTAGGTCCCACAATTGCTATTTTCTGTCCCTGCTTTACCTTAGCACTGAAGTCATGAATAATTGTCTGCCCCTCCACATAGCCAAAATTAACATGCTCAAAGCTTACATTTCCTTCCAGATTTTCCACAGAAACCGGATATTCTACCGTCTGATCCTCTTCCTTTTCTTCCATAAATTCAAAAACACGCTCTGCCGCTGCAGCAGAAGACTGCAGCATATTTGTTACCTGGGCAATCTGCTGGATTGGCTGGGTAAAGTTACGGATATACTGGAAAAATGCCTGGATATCACCAACTGCAATTTTTCCCCGCATCGTCAGATAACCACCTAATAGGGCTACCATAACATATCCAAGATTTCCAACAAACTGCATCAAGGGCATCATCATACCAGAAAAGAACTGAGATTTCCAGCCGGATTCACAAAGTCTTTCATTGGTTTTATTAAACTCCTCAATAACAGCCTCCTCTTTGTTAAAGGCTTTTACAATCCTATGTCCGGAATAAACCTCTTCTACCTGTCCATTTACTTCTCCCAGGTATTTTTGCTGACTGCGGAAATACTTCTGGGAATTCTTCATTACCGTTCCGATAATTCCAAAGGAAACCGGAAGAATACAACAGGCCGCCAGTGTCATCAACGGACTGATACGAAGCATCATAATAAATACACCGATTAAGGTGGTGACAGACGTAATTAGCTGGGTAATACTCTGATTCAGACTCTGTTGCAGGGTATCTACATCATTTGTTACCCTGGAAAGCACCTCTCCATGAGTTCTGCTTTCGAAATAACTCATCGGCATACGATTGATCTTTTTAGAAATATCCCGACGCATACTGTAAGATACATCATTGGAAATTCCTGTCATAATAAAGCCCTGAATAAAGGAAAAGCAGGCACTCATGGCATATAAGCCAAGTACAGATAAAAGAATCTGTCCAATTTTATCAAAGTTCATGCCTCCGGTTCCATTAACCCTTCGCATCAGACCTTCAAATATCTCCGTTGTCGCATTACCGAGGATATCTGGTCCGATGATATTAAATACTGTACCTGCAATTGCAAAAATAATCATCAAAAGCAGGCGAAGCTTGTATTTTCCCATATATACTACCAGCTTGCCAATGGTCCCTTTAAAGTTTTTTGCTTTTTCTCCCGACATGCCCTTCCCATGTCCCGGGCCATGTATTATGCCTCTAGGTGCACCCATATTATTCATCCTCCTTTCCCTTTAATTCCTCTTCAGAAAGCTGTGACAGAGCAATCTGCTCATAAATCTCACAGTTTTTCAAAAGCTCCTCATGGGTTCCTATACCAGCAATTCTGCCTTCATCCAGTACAATAATCTGATCTGCATGAAGAATTGTACTGATACGCTGTGCTACAATAATCTTTGTTGCACCATGAGTTTCCTCCTCCAGTGCCTTCCGGAGTACTACATCGGTCTTATAATCCAGTGCAGAAAAGCTGTCATCAAAAATATAAATTTCCGGATCCTTTGCTATCGCTCTGGCGATGGAAAGTCTCTGCTTCTGCCCTCCGGAAACATTGTTTCCGCCCTGGGCAATCGGTGAATCAAACTTATCTTCCTTTTCTTCAATAAAGTCCAAAGCCTGAGCTATCTTAGCAGCCTTTCTTATTTCTTCATTTGAAGCCTCTTCCCGGCCGTAACGCAGGTTGCTTGCAATCGTTCCAGAGAACAGGACGCCCTTTTGCGGTACATAGCCAATCCTCTCCCGAAGCTCCTTTTGCGGAAGTTGTCTTACATCTACACCATCTACCAGAAGCTCACCCTCACATACATCAAAGAACCGCGGTATCAGATTTACCAGTGTAGACTTTCCACTTCCTGTGCTTCCAATAATTGCCGTTGTTTTTCCCTGTTCTGCTGTAAAGGTAATACCTGAAAGGACTTTTTCTTCTGCATCCGGATAAGCAAAGGATACCTTTCTAAACTCCACAGTTCCTGCCTTATCCTTTACAGGCTGCTTTGTATTTTCTGCATCTCTAATCGCTATTTCTGTATCCAGAATCTCACTGATACGCCTACCGGATACACTGGCTCTCGGTATCATAATAGACATCATCGTAATCATTAAGAAGGACATGATAATCTGCATGGTATACTGGATAAATGCCATCAAATCTCCGACCTGCATAGCACCATCATTGATGCTGTAGGCACCCTTATAAATAATCAGCACGGAAACACCATTCATAATCAGCAGCATGGTCGGCATCATAAAGGTCATACAGCGATTTACAAAGAGGTTCGTTTTCATAAGCCGTCTGTTTGCCTCTTCAAACCGCTCCTCCTCGTATTTTTCCGTACTAAAAGCCCGGATAACCGGAAGTCCTGTCAGTATCTCACGAGTTACCAGATTCAGGTTATCAATCAGCACCTGCAGCTTCTTAAACCGTGGCATAGCAACAGAAAAAAGAATCATAACTACCAGCATAATAGCTGCTACTGCAACTCCAATAATCCATGCCATTGACGTATTGGTATTTAATACCTTTAAGACACCTCCGACACCCATAATCGGTGCATACAAAACAATACGGAATACCATTGTCATCAGCATTTGTACCTGCTGTACATCATTAGTACTTCTTGTAATCAGGGATGCTGTAGAAAAGCTGTCAAACTCCTGACTGGAAAAGGATATTACCTTTTCATAAATTAATTTTCTAACATCTCGTCCAAAAGCAGCTGCCACGCGGCTGGATAAATAAACGCCACTGACAGCTGCCAGCATAATAACCAGTGCCATTCCAATCATCTGTAAGCCAGTATGCACAAGGTAACTGTTTTGCAGGCTTTCCATATCTACCCCCTGTGCCTCATACTCTGCCTTTACAAAGGCTATTGCCGACTGGCTTGTCATAGTCTCCGGCATAGATTTCATCTTTTCTGACATGCCATCTAAAAGCATAGCAAGCTGCTCCTTTGGCATGGCAGCCAGCACCTCTAAAATATCTGCCTCCTCATCAAGCTGCATCCTTTGCCGAATCTGAACTGTCTCCTCACTTTCCGTAGAAAGAAATAGTGCTATTGTCATTGGCATAGAAAGAATATCGTTTAACTCTTCATGTTCTTCTTTTGAAAGGTGCTCTGATAGTTTCCAAAGATCACCTTCCTGTGTATAATGGGACTTTACGGTCTCAATTTCCTCCTCGGACATAAAAAGCATCAGCTTTTCCAGCGTAGAATTCTGAAGCTTACCTGCTACTGCATCCTCAATACCGCCCTGCTGGATACCTACATTAATAATATCCGAGGTATATCCCGGCAGTGCCAAATCGCAGTAGGCCTGTAAAAACAACAGTGCAATAATCAATACAATATAGCCTGCTGATTTTTTCAAATATTTCAATAGTTTTACCATATTTTTGCTTTTTCTCCTTCCATGTCATTCTTACCACATAGGTCTTCTTCCTTACAAATGGAATGAAAATCCATACTTTTTGCTTCCTGTGGCATCGTTTCCTTCACATTTTGTATCATATGCTGAAAAAAACGCTTTAAAAGACAGATTTCCCTTTCTTCAAAGTCTTTAAAAAGCTCCCTATTAGTTAATCGACTAACAAATATTCTATGCATATCTCTAGGAGAATGCAAATATTTTAACGGTTAATTAGTGTCTGCTGATTAAGCAGACATTTGCAACTTCCAACTCTTACATCTGCTC